>JAYUXE010000539.1:0-10361 GCA_043753165.1 Archangiaceae bacterium
TCTCGCCGCCGACCCGCTGCCGCTCTCGCGCGACGAGTTCAAGATGTACAAGCACTACAAGGTCGCCCTCGAGGATCCGCGCGTCCAGAAGATGAAGCCTGACGCCCGCGCAGCCGCGATCGCGAAGGACGCGAAGTACAAGCTCAAGGATCTCAACGCCGTCATTGCCAAAGGCGACGAGGCCGGTGATCTGAAGGCCCTGTGCGAGAAGAACCTTCAGGAATCGTTGGATGCGACCGAGCTCAAGGGCCGCCTCGGAAAGATCGAAGCCGACCTCACCGAAGAGCACGGCGTCGCGTACGTGCAGTGGATGAACGAGAAGCCGGAAGTGCTGCCGATCGAAGCATCGATCGCCGCGGCGACTGCGGTCTCAGCGTGCCCGGTCGTGTCGAGCATTCAGGTCTGGGCGATGGACAAGGCGAGCCCGAAGACCCGCGTGTTCCAGGGCCTCATTGGTGCGAGCTCCGCCGCCAACATCAAGCCCGAGAAGGCGAAGGACTTTGCCGTGACGCGCTACCTGCGCCTGTTCGAGAAGGTGAAGAACGCGGCGAACGGCGACGATCTGTCGGGCGAGCTCGGAGAAGCGAAAGCAACGGGGCCATGAGTTTGGGCTCGACCCTGTTTGCTCCGCAAAACTCCCTGAGCCCCTTCGGGGAGTCATGAGTCAGAGCAAGGCGTACAAACCGAAAGATCACTTCTTCAAGAAGGCGCACGCCGAAGGGCTGCGCGCGCGATCGGCGTTCAAGATCGACGAGATCGCGAAGCGGTTTTCGATCTTCAAGAAGGGGCAGGCGGTGCTGGACATGGGGGCCGCTCCGGGTGGCTTTCTGCAGATCATCCTCGCTGCGGTGGGCAGCACGGGCACGGTGATCGGCGTCGACCTGGCGGTGATTCGGCCGCTGGGAAAACCGAACGTGAAGACGGCGGTGCTCGACGTGCTGGCCGACAACTTCGACGCCGAGCTGCTGAAGCTCTACGACGGGGTGTTCGACGTGGTGGCGTCGGATCTCGCTCCGAAGACGACGGGCACGCGAACCACCGACGTTGCGCGCAGCATCCGGCTCGCGGGCAAGGCGCTCGAGGTCTCGCAGGTGCGAGGCCGGCCGGGCGGCCACTTCGTCGCGAAGCTCTTCATGGGCAGCGACTTCGAGTCGTTTCGCGACGAGGTCCGCGCGATGTACGACGACGTGAAGGTGGTGCGCCCCGAAGCGACCCGTGGCGCCAGCATGGAGGTCTACCTGGTCGGCCTCCGCCGGAAGTGAGCACCCGCCCATTCGGGGGATGCCGCCGGGGCAGGGCAGGTTAGAGATGCCTGCGCGCATGGCTGCCCCCGCCCCCAAAGAAAAAGTCAGGATCTCGACGGCCGAGCTGCTGAAGCAGCTGCCGAAGACGCTGCGCCTCGTGTGGCAGGCCGATCGCGGCAGCGCCGTGCTGCTCGGGATGATGACCTTCGTGCAGGCGCTGTTTCCCGCGGCGCTCGCCTACGTCGGCAAGCTCATCATCGACGCAGTGGTGCACGCCGCGAAGTCGCACTCGGAAGCCGACCAGGCCCTCGTCTTCAAGTACGTCGCCTGGGAGCTCGGCCTCGCCGTCGCAACGCTGGCCGTCGGCCGCCTCGCCGGCTTCACGCGCGAGCTGTTGCGGGTGAACCTCGGCAACCTCATCAACGAGCAGATTCTTCAGAAGTCGCTGACGCTCGAGCTCAAGCACTTCGAAGACTCGAAGACGTACGACGTGCTGCAGAACGCGCGGCGCGAGGCGTCGCTGCGGCCGCTGTCGTTGGCGATGGCGCTCGTGAACGTGATCAAGAACGGAATCACGCTGGCCACGTTCGCGGTGCTGTTGCTGGGCGTCGCGTGGTGGGCGGCGATCCTGCTGGTGGTCGCCGCGATTCCCGCGTTCATCGCCGAGACGCGGCTGTCGGGCGAGGCGTTCAGGCTGTCGTCGTGGCGCGCTCCCGAAGGGCGGAAGCTGAACTACCTCGAGTGGATCCTCACCCGCGACTCGCACGTCAAAGAGGTGAAGCTCTACGACCTGGGGCCAATGGTGCTCGGGCGGTTCCGGGGGTTGTTCCAGAAGTTCCTCGAGGAAGATCGAAAGCTCGCGGTGAAGCGCCTGCTGCTGGGCACGCTGTTCGGAGCGATCTCCCTCGCCGCCTTCTACGCCTGCTACCTCACCGTCGCGGGCCGTGCGGCGCGGGGCGACATCAGCCTCGGCGATCTGACCCTCGGGCTCGCGGTGTTCCGCCAGGGGCAGTCTGCGTTCGAGGCGGTGCTGTCGTCGGTGGCGGGCATGTACGAAGACGCCCTGTTCATGTCGAACCTGTTCCTGTTTCTCGCCCTGCCCACCGATGCCGAGAAGCCGCGAACGCTGCCGGCGAAGACGGTGTCTGAGGGTCAGCACGCGATCGAGTTCCGCAACGTCTCGTTCAAGTACCCCGGCCGCGATGGCTGGGCGCTGAAAGATCTGACGCTGACCCTGGGCCCCGGCGAGAAGCTGGCGCTGGTCGGTGAGAACGGCGCCGGTAAGTCGACCCTGGTGAAGCTGCTGATGCGTCTGTACGAGCCGTCGGAAGGCGAGATTCTCTACGGCGGCGTCGACCTCAGGGACTTCGAGGTCAAAGATCTTCGCCAGCGGTTCGGAGCGGTTTTTCAAGACTTCGTGCGCTACCAGTTCAGCGCGGGCGAGAACATCGGCCTCGGCGATGTCGGCCGGCTGGGTGAGCCGGAAGTCGTGAAGCGCGCGGCAGAAGATGGCGGTGCGGGTGAGCTCGTCGAATCGCTGCCCCAGAAATACGACACCGTGCTCGGCGGCTGGTTCGAGAAGGGCCACGAGCTGTCGGGCGGCCAGTGGCAGAAGCTCGCCATCGCCCGCGCGTTCATGCGCGACGCGCAGATCCTGATTCTCGACGAGCCCACCGCTTCCATCGATGCCGAGGCCGAGGTCGCGCTGTTCGATCGCTTCAAGCGGCTCGCGAAAGACCGCAGCGCGATCATCATCTCGCACCGCTTCTCGACCGTGCGCATGGCCGACCGCATCGCCGTGCTCGAGCATGGAAAGCTGGCCGAGCTCGGCAGCCACGAAGAGCTGCTCGCGTTGAAGGGCAGGTACGCGCACCTGTTCGCGTTGCAAGCCGCGGGCTACCGGTAAAACGAAACCATCGGTGGGGGGCAGGCGTCTAAGGTACGCCCGCCATGACTCCACTTTTGCTGACGCTTTCGCTGCTCGGACAAACGCCGTCCTGGGCCCAGATCGACAAGCTCGTTTCCGAACAGAAGATGGAGGCGGCTTCCACCGAAGCCGAGAAGCGGCTCACCGCCGCGAAGGCGGGCACCGACGAGCTCGAGCACGCGCGGGCCTTGATCAAGGTCACCCAGCTGCGGATCGGGCTCGGCGGCTTCGAGACGGCCGTCAAGCGCCTGCGCGAAGAGCCGTGGCCCAGGGGGCAGCTGGGCCACGACGCGGTGAACCTCTATTACGCGAGCGCGATCTGGCGCTACGCGATGCAGTACAGCTGGGAGATTCGCACCCGCGAGAAGGTCGACACGAAGGGGGTGGTCGACCTGAAGCAGTGGACGTCGGGCCAGCTCTACGCCGAGATGCACAAGGCGTACGGCGAGGTCTGGAAGAACCGCGAGGCCCTGGGCAACAAGCCCATCGCCGCGCTGGCCGAGTATTTCCAGGCCAACGACTACCCACCCGGCATTCGCCCCACGCTGCGCGACGCGGTGACGTACCTGTGGGCGGAGGCGCTGGTGAACAGCGCGTCGTGGTCGCCCGAGCAGTCGAACGATCTGTTCCGGCTGGACTTGAAGGCGATGGTCAAAGGCAACGCGTTGCAGACGGGCGAGGTGCACCCGCTGGCGCAGGCGATGTCGCTGTTCGACGATCTCGAGGCCTGGCACGCGAAGAAGGGCGAGCGCGAAGCGGCGTTGAACGCCCGCATCGAACGGCTGCAGGCGCTGCACAACGCGTACACCGATGCCGAGCCGCGCGACCTGATTCGAGCCGAGCTCGAGTCGCGCCTCGACGCAGTGAAGGATCTTCCCTGGTCCGCGCAGGCCCGCGCGGTGCTGGCCGAGCTGACGCGCACTGCCGGCGATCTGGTCAAGGCCCGCGCCATCGCCGCTGAAGGCGCGAAGGCGTACCCGAAGAGCATCGGTGGCCAGCGCTGCACGTACCTCGTCGCGACCATCGAGTCGCCCGACTACTCGATCACCGCGATGGAATCGGACGGTGCGGGCAAGCGATCGATCGAGGTCAACGCACGCAACGTGCCGGCGCTGTATTTCCGCGCATACCGGCTCGACCTGATTTCCTTCGTCACCGGCCGCAGCGACTACCAGATGCTGCCGTCGAACAACGACGTGCGCGCGCTGATGGCGAAGCCCGCAGGCCACAGCTGGACGACGGCGCTGCCTCCGACTCCGGACTTCAAGTCGCACCGCACGTACGTGACGCCGCCGATGAAAGACAGCGGCCTGTGGGTGGTGGTCGCCTCGGCGAAGCAGGACTTCAGTGAAGGCGCGAACCGGCTGATGGCGGTGAACTTCGTCGTCACCAACCTGGTGATGGTCGTTCGCCACACGGCCGAAACCGCGCTCGACATCTCGGTCACCGAAGGGGCCACCGGCACGCCACAGGCCGGCGTCACCGTCGAGCTCTGGAGCTACCGCTACGACAGCAAGCGCCGCAAAGAAGAAGCCCAGACCACGAACGCCGAGGGCAGCGTGAAGTTCGGCAAGGACAAGCGGCCCAACGATCGCCAGTTCTTCGTGGTCGCGAAGAAGGGCAAAGAAGAAGTGCTCGAGAACCAGAGCATCGGCTTCTACGCAGGCACCACGTCCGAGTTCGACGCGGCCCTCATCTACACCGACCGCAGCGTCTACCGGCCGCAGCAGAAGCTGCTCTGGAAGGTCGTCGCCTACCACGGCAACGCCGAACGCACCGACTACAAGACCTCGCCCAACAAGGAAGTGACGGTCAGCCTGATGGACCCGAACTACCAGGTGGTCGAGACGAAGACGATCAAGACCAATGGCTTCGGCTCGGCCGCGGGCGAGTTCGTGATTCCCACCGGCCGGCTGCTGGGCCAGTGGTCCGTGCAGACGAATGGCGGCACATCGAACGTGCGCGTCGAGGAATACAAGCGGCCGACCTTCACCGTGGAGCTCAAGGACACGGGCAAGGCGCTGAAGCTGAACGCGGCCGCAACGCTGAAAGGCGAAGCACGCTACTACTTCGGGTTGCCGGTGACGTCGGGGCAGGTGAAGTGGCGGGTGCAGCGCACGCCGCAGTGGCCTTGGTGGTGGGGTTGGTGGGGCTGGAACCCGCCGGCGTCCCGTTCGCAGGTGGTCGCCAGCGGCAGCAGCACGGTGAAGGCCGACGGCACGTTCGAGGTCACGTTCACGCCTGAGGCAGACCCGAAGCTCGGGCGCGACGTGACGTACCAGTACCAGGTCGACGCGGATCTGACCGACGAAGGCGGCGAGACGAGATCTGCCACGAAGACGACGCGGCTCGGGCTCGTGTCCATCGAAGCGCGGGCGAGCATCGACGGTGAGTTCCTGCGCGACTCAGCCGACGCGAAGGTGACGACGACGCGCACGGACCTCGACGGCAACCCGCGCGCAGGAAAGGGCAGCTTCAAGGTGGTGGCGCTGACGGCCCCTGCTGCGGCGGTGATGCCGGCGGACGAGCCGATTGCCCGCAGCCCGGTCGAAGAGAAGACCGATGCGTACCGCAGCGCCGGTGACTCGCTGAAGCCCCGGTGGGCGCAGGGCTGGTCGTGGATGCAGACGGTGCGAACGTGGAAGGAAGGCGCGCAGGTCTCGACGGGCGAGCTGACCCACGACGACAAGGGCGTGGCCGTCGCGTTGCTGGGTAAGCTGAAGGCGGGCGCGTACCGGTTGAAGTACGAGACGAAAGACGAAGCGGGCGAGAAGTTCGAGACGTCGCTGGATTTCCTGGTCGCAGGCGCAAAGTTCGATTTCAAGCTTCCGGCGCTGCTGTTGACCGAGAAGACGAGCGTGTCCGTCGGGCAGACAGCGCGTTTCGTGGTCGGCTCGGGCTTCGCGAATCAGCCGGTGGTGATCGAGGTGTACCGCGGCGGCAAGCGCATCGATCGCAAGGTGGTGACGGGCGGAAAAGACGGCGCCTTCTACGAGCGCCCGGTGACCGCGGAAGATCGCGGCGGTTTCTCGGTGCAGGTGCTGGCGGTGCGCGACTGGCAGCTGATGCAGTTCCAGAGCTCGATCTTCGTGCCGTGGGACAACAAGCAGCTCGACCTGTCGTTCAGCACCTTCCGCGACACGCTGCGTCCGGGCGCGAAAGAGACGTTCACGGTGTCGGTGAAGGCGAACGGCAAGGCGCTGGAAGCCGGCGCTGCCGAAGTGCTGGCGTACATGTTCGATCAGTCGCTGGATCTGTTCGGCCCGCATTCGCCGCCCAACGTGCTGTCGCTGTACGCAAGCCGCACGGGCGTGCCGTGGCTGACGCACTCGCTGAACACTGCGGGGCCGATGTGGCTCTCGTACAATAACTGGTTCACGTTACCGGTCTACCCGCAGCTGCGCGCCGACCAGCTGGTGTTCTTCGATTCGTACGGAGTCGGCGGCATGGGGATTCGCGGCCGCGGCCCGGGCGGCGGTGGAGTCGCGATGCGAGGGATGGCGCGGGCCGAGCTGGCAGAAGGGAATGCGCCTGCGGAAGCGTCGGCCGCTGCGCCGGCGCCGCCCGAGCCCGAGAAGGCGGACAAGGCGAAGTCATCTGCGCAGCCCGTCGGCCAGCTGGCGGCGGCGACCAAGGCGGGCGGCGAAGAAGGCAAGGCCGTCGAGGTGCGCAGCAACTTCGCCGAGACGGCGTTCTTCATTCCTCAGCTGATCACCGATGCGAAGGGCACCGCCAACTTCGAGTTCCAGGTGCCGGACTCGGTGACGGCGTGGAACGTGTGGGCGCACGCGATGACGAAGGATCTTCGCGGCGGTTCGACGAAGACGCAGGCGAAGTCGGTGAAAGAGCTGATGGTGCGCCCGTACCTGCCGCGGTTCCTTCGGGAAGGCGACGCAGCGGCGATCAAAGTGGTGGTGAACAACGCGTCGAAGGCCGACCTCAAGGGCGAGCTCAAGTTCGAGATTGTGGACCCGGACACCGGAACCGACCTGAGCAAAGAGTTCTCGTTGGTGAACACCGCGCCGCAGGCGTTCTCGGTGAAGGCGGGTGAAGGGGCGACGCTGACGTTCCCGATCGTCGCTCCGAAGCGGGTGGGGACGGTGGCGATTCGCGTGGTGGCGAAGTCGGGTGACTTCAGCGACGGCGAACTGCGCCCGATGCCGCTGCTGCCCTCGCGCATGCACCTCGCGCAGTCGAAGTTCGTCACGCTGCGCGACGCGCAGGAACGCAAGATGACGTTCGCCGACCTGGCGAAGAACGACGACCCGACGCGCATCAACGAGCAGCTGGTGGTCACCGTCGACGCGCAGCTGTTCTTCACCGTGCTTCAGGCGCTGCCCTACCTCGCGCGCTACCCGTACGAGTGCACCGAGCAGACGATGAACCGGTTCGTGTCTTCCGGCATCGTCGGCAGCGTGTTTCGCGATCACCCGGCCGTCGCGAAGATGGCGGCCGGCTTTGCGAAGCGCACGACGCCGCTCGAGACGTTCGACGCGATGGATCCCAACCGGAAGCTCACCCTCGAAGAATCGCCGTGGGTGATGGCGTCGAAGGGCGGGGCGGCTGATCAGGACTTCATCAACATGTTGGACCCGAAGGTGGTCGGCGCCGAGCAGGCGTCGGCGCTGACGAAGCTTCGCAAGGCGCAGACGTCGGGCGGTGGCTTCCCCTGGTTCGCAGGCGGGCCTCCGTCGCCGTACATCACGCTGTACCTCGCGCACGGTTTCGCGAAGGCGGCCGAGTTCAAGGTCGACGTGCCGAAAGACGTGGTGCAGCGCATGTGGCAGTACCTCGCGTCGGAATACCGCGGCAGCTGGAAGGCGTGCATGGCGCTCAACGGTTGTTGGGAGTTCGTCACCTTTCTGAACTACGTCGCGTCGAGCTACCCGGACGAGAGCTGGACGGCGTCGGCGTTCACGCCACAAGAACGGAAGCAGATGCTCGAGTTCAGCTTCCGGCACTGGAAGAAGCATTCGCCCTACCTGAAGGGGTACCTCGCGTTGACGCTGCAGCGCATGAAGCGGCCGGCCGACGCGAAGCTGGTGTTCGACAGCGTGATGGATTCGGCGAAGACGACGCAGGACGACGGCACCTTCTGGCAGCCCGAGGACCGTGCGTGGCTCTGGTACAACGACACCATCGAGTCGCACGCGTTCGCGCTTCGCGCGTTGACGGAGCTTCAGCCAAAAGACACGCGCCGCGATGGGCTGGTGCAGTGGCTCTTGATCAACAAGAAGCTGAACCAGTGGAAGTCGACGCGCGCCACGGCCGAGGTCATCTACGCGCTGGTGAAATACATGCAGTCCGAGAAGACGCTGGGGATTCGTGAAGAGTCGCTGGTCACGATCGGGCCGATACAGAAGAAGTTCGAGTTCGCTCCAGACGAGTACACCGGCAAGAAGAACCAGGTGGTGGTGCCGGGCCCGGCCGTCGACGGCAAGACGATGTCGACGATCACGGTGTCGAAGGCGACGAAGGGGTTCCAGTTCGCTTCGGCGACGTGGCACTTCTCGACGGACAAGCTGCCGACGGAAGCGCGCGGCGATTTGTTCCAGGTCTCGCGCACCTACTTCAAGCGGTTGAAGACGGGCAAAGAGATCACACTGCAGCCGCTGGCCGACGGAGCGAAGCTCGAGCCGGGTGACGAGCTCGAGGTGCAGCTGTCGATCAAGTCGCGCGCGCAGGCGGAGTACGTGCACCTTCGCGATCCCCGCGGCGCAGGGTTCGAGCCGGAAGGCGCGGTGTCCCGCTACAAGTGGGATCTCGGCATCGGCTGGTACGAGGAGTACCGCGACTCGGGCACGAACTTCTTCTTCGAGAACCTTCCCGCCGGCCAGTACACGTTCAAGTACCGCGTGCGCGCGAACCTGGGCGGCACCTTCCGCGTGGGGCCGGCGACGCTTCAGTCGATGTACGCGCCCGAGTTCACCGCGTACTCGCAAGGGCACCTGCTGACGGTCGCCACCGGCGGGAAGTAGTCGGCGCCTCGGGGCGGGACTACAGCGCGATCGTCTGCCCTTCGCGGGCCGCGATCGCCTCGGGGCGAAGCTTGCGCACCTGACGCACGACCTTCTCGAGGTCCGCGTCGGTGCGGGTCGCGTCGTGGTGGAAGAGCACCAGCTGCTTCACGCGGGCGTTGTCGGCCAGGCGGGCCGCGTGCTGCCAGGTCGAGTGACCCCAGCCAATCTTCGGAGGGCCTCCGACGCGGCCGCGGTACTCGTCTTCCGAATACATCGCGTCGAAGATGATCACGTCGGCCCCGTGGGCGAACTGTTCGAGCTTCGCGTCGCGGTCGGTGCCGTGCTCGTGGTCGGTGGCGAAGACGATCGCCTTGCCCTTGTAGTCGACCCGGTAGCTGAGGTTCCCGCCCGGGTGGTTCAGCTCGAGCGCGGTGACGAGCGCTTCCCCAATCGGGTAACGGTCGCCTTCGGCGAACGGCGCGTAGGTCATCTGCGCGCGGAAGACCATTTCAGCGGTGACGGGGAAGTAGGGCTGCTGCATCTGCCCGAAGAGCACGTCTTTCACCGTGCGGCCGTTGCGCGTCGGCCCCAGCACGGTGAAGCGGTTGCGCGGGTCGAACACGGGGCCAAAGAACGGCAGGCCCTGCAGATGATCGTAGTGGTAGTGCGTGCAGAAGATGTGGCCGTGCATCGGCTTGCCGGCGTTCTGTTCGCCGAGCACGCGTGCACCGGTTCCGAGATCGAAGATCAAACGTTCGTCGCCCGCTCGAATCTCGACGCACGGGGTGTTGCCGCCGTACTTCTTCGTCGACTCACCCGGAGCGGGGATCGAACCCCGAACCCCCCAGCACCGAACGCTGAAGCCGACGGGTTTGTTCTTGGCTGGTTTCCGAGCCTTCCTCGGCGACGCGCTCACAGGGCGGGGGAGGTTAAGGGGGCTGACCTGAGGGGCGGTAGCGAATTGTGTGGCTCAGCCGGCCTTGTCACCCGCGAGAGGGGCATCGGACTCGAGCTCCAAAAGGTGGCCAGACCGGTCGCGCTTTGTCTTCAGGTACTCGATGTTGATGGGCGTCGACATCGTGCGCGAGGGGATGCGGCGCTGCACGGGAATGCCTTCGTCGACGAGGCCGGCGATCTTCAGCGGGTTGTTGGTAATCAAGTCGACGGACTGAACGCCCAGGCTGCGCAGCATCTCGGCGGCGATGTCGTAGCGGCGAAGGTCATCGGGAA
>JAYUXE010000540.1:0-4639 GCA_043753165.1 Archangiaceae bacterium
GAGCTTCGGGTCGCAAAGTAGATCGCCACCGAGATCGAGTTGTTCGCCAGGTGCGCGAACACCCCGGGCCAGATTGACCCCGACCGGATCGCCAGAATCCCGAACACGAGGCCGAGCTCCGCACGCGCGAGGAAGCCGACGGGGTCGAGGTGAAAAGCGCTGAACACCACCGCCGTCACGATCAACGCCCGTCGCGTGCCCAGCGTCGACACCGCGCCGCGCTGCATCAGGCCGCGGAAGAAGAACTCTTCGCAAAAAGGCGCCGCGAGGCACACGCCCGTCACCACCCCGAACAGCTCGACCGGCGTCTGCTGCTTGAAGATGCCGCTGACGTCGAACATCTCGATCAGCGCTTTCGGCGCCAGCGCCTGCGACAGAATTTGCAGCGGCACGACCAGCGCGAAGAAGTTCACCACGCCGACCGCGAGCCCGAAGAGCGCGCCCGCGAGCCACGGCCGGCTCACCCCTGCCGTGCGAAACGCCTCGTACCCGGACAGCCGCATCACGAGGTACGGAACGCCGAAGAAGACGAACACCTCGGCGAACCACAGCCCGAAGGCGATGTTCGCCACCTGCGAGGCCACGCCGATGGTGATGAACGCGAACCCCGTCAGACCTGCGCCAAAAATGGCAACCGTGAACAGTGGAGGAAGTGCCGACGGGGGATCAGATGGTTCTTGGGTCACTGGGGTCCGTCGTTATACTCGCCCGCCGTGAAGCTTCGGGGTCTCGCGTGGTCGCTGGTGCTGCTTCCCACGCTCGCCAGCGCCTCTGCCTTTCGACTCGAGTCCCGCACGGAAGCGCAGGTCTACAGCCTGCGCACCTACCGCGACGGCGACCCCGAATCGCTGACCGTGTTGCCCCGGCGCCGCCTCGTTCAGTACCTGGGCCTCGAGGCGTTCGAGCTGATCACCGGCGAGCCCCTGGGCTTCGAGACCTCGCTGCGCGTGTTTGCCGACTGGGGCCTGCCCCACGGCGAGTCGGCGAAGCTCGATGGCGTTCGCAGCGAAGACGCCGACCTGCTGTACGCCAACGTGTCGTACCGCGGCGAACGCTTCCAGGCCCGCGTCGGCCGCCAGAGCTACGTCGACCTGATGGACATCACGTCCTTCGACGGAGCCACCGTTCGCTACGTCCACCGCCTCGGCATCGGCGCCGAAGCCTACGGTGGTCTCTGGGTCAAAGGCAGCGGGGCCCTGGCGTCTTCCGTCTACCAGCCCGACGGCATTCGCGAGTCCGACCTGCGCCGCGTCGGCTTGATGGCCGCCAAGCCCTACGCCGCGCTCGACGACATCGAGCCGGTGGTCGGCGCCAAGCTGCTGGTTCAGAACATCGCCGGCTTCTCGGGCTCGTTCGGCTTTCGCCAGGCGTGGCTTTCGGGCAAGACGGACATTCAGCGGCTCGCGGTCGAAGCGAAGTACGGCAAGGCGCGCGGCCTCAACTTCTTCGGCGGCGTCGAGTACGACCTGATCACCGCCGCCGTCTCGAACGCGCGCCTGCAGGGGCGGTACGACGGCGATGAAGTCGGGGTGCTGGCGGAAGTGATGCGGGTCACTCCGGTGCTGTCGGCCGATTCGATCTTCCTCTACTTCGCTTCGGCGCCCCGCGACGCCGGCCGCATCCGCGCCGACTACTACCCGTCGGGCCCCTTCCGCTTCTACGCGCAGTTCACCGCCGACCTCTTCAACACCAACATCAACGCCGACTCGGCCGTGGCTTCGGCGCTCGAAGATCCGGCAATCGCCTCGCCCCTGGCGTTCGGCGGCAGCGTCGGCACCGGCTTCAAGCAGGGCACGGTACGCGGCGGCGCCGATGTCACCGTCAAAGCGGGCTACGGCGGCCGCCAGGTCTGGGTCGACGTCAACGCCGGCTGGGCTCCGGAAAATGGCCTCTTCACCCTCGACGGCCGCGTCAGCTTCGCCAACGTCGAGGATTCGTTGAACAAGCGCCTCAAGGGCAATTTCTTCGGCGTGCAGCTGTGGGGCAGTTACTTCTTGAACCGCAACACCCGCGCGTCTCTGGTGCTCGAAGAGAACGTCAACCCCTTCTCGAAGTCGGACACCAAGGTGTTCTTCATGCTCGATTGGAAGATCACACTTTGAATGCGCCCCTCGCCAACCACCCCCGCTTCGCCGAAAGCGCTGAAGCCTTTCGCCGGTTCTTCCTCGAGCTGAAGGAAGCGTTTCTCGAACGCGACTCGCTGTTCACCCAGATCGAGCTCGCGCTGCTGTGCCGCGAGCACGTGCTCATCATCGGGCCGCCGGGCACGGCAAAGAGCGCCGTCGCGTCCGCGGTTCTCGGCCGCATCCTCGACGAGACCACGGGCAAGTCGTCGCTGTTCAGCAAGCAGCTGGCCGAGAACACGGTGCAGACCGACCTGATCGGCCCCATCGACTTCAAGGTCCTCACCGAGACGGGCCGCACCGAGTACCTCACCGACGACGGCATGCTCGGCGCGCACCACGCCTTCCTCGACGAAGTGTTCGACGGCCGCGACATGTTGCTGCGCAGCATCTTGAACGTGCTGCACGAACGCGAGCTGAAGCATGGCCGCAAGGTCACGCCCGGCCGCTGCGAGTGCGCGATCATGACCAGCAACCGTTACCTCTCTGAGGTGGTGGCCCGGTCACCCGAGACGCTGCAGGCCTTTGCCGACCGCATCAGCTTCATCTGCTTCTGCCCCAAGTCGTTCGCCCGCAAGTCGAGCCGGTCGCAGATGCTGCTTCGCGCGTCAGACGGCCAGCGCGTCTCATTGAAAGCCCCGCTGAGCCTGCAGCAGCTCGACGTGCTGCAGGACATGGTGTCGGCGGTCGAGATCCCCGGGCAGATGGCCGAAGGGCTCGAGCTGCTGGCCGAAGCGCTGGAACGCGAGCTGCTGCAGCAGGTCGTCAAGCTGCCCGACTACGTGCCGACCAAGTACTTCTCGCAGCGCTCGATGGTGAAGGCGCTGTGGGCGCTGAAGGCCGTGGTGGTGCGCGACAAGATTCTTCGCCGCCCCGAACGCCGGCTCGTCGCGCAGCCCGATGATCTCGCGATGCTGCGCTACTTCTTCCTGCTGGGCGGCCCGCCCGTCGCCGAGATCGAACAGCTGCTGAAGACAGTCGCCGACCCCCGTGAACGCGCCCAGCTCGAGATCATCCGCGTCGAGTGCAAGGCCTTCGACGACGCGCTCGCGAAGGTTGGCCCGAACCTCGAAGGCGGGGTCGAACGCGAGGCGACCGAGCTGTCGATGAAAGAAGACGTCGCCGCTGCCGACGCCGCGACGCGCGCGTGGAACCCGGCCGTCGGCAGCACGGTGTCGAAGTCTCTGCGGGAAAAGTTGGTGCCCGGCCCTCGCCACCGCGAGAACCGGCAGCCGCTGATCACCGCCGCCACCAGCCTGGTCGCCGGCATGGAAAATCGCCTGCAGCGCGGCATGGCAGGGCAGGGCGAAGGCCGCGGAGGCGTCGCGTTGCTCGGTTCGTTCGGCGACGTCGTCGAGCTCGCCCGCAGCGTCCCCGAGCTTCAGGCGCGACTGCCGCAGCTGTCGCGCAACGTCGTCGAGTTCTGCAAGCAGGCCGCGCAGATGATCGCGCTCTCGGCCGAAGGCACCGAGTACGACGACGCGCTGAAGCTCGAAGGCCTCACCGGCCTCGCCGCGAACCTTTCGGAAGAGCTGGCTCGCGTCATCGAGCTGCTGCAGATCGTCAGCGTCTGGGCGGGGGATTCCATCGTCTCGGCCCGCGAGCACACGCAAGCCGCGAGAGACCGGGTCGCCGTCGCCCTTCGCCGCCGCGCCGCGCGCACGTTCGCCGCTTCCCGCACGCGCAAGGGCGACCCTCTCGATTCCCTCGCCATCGATTCCCGCCGCCTGCGCGAGCTCGAGATGGCGCTGGTCGAGCTGTCGCCGGCGCAGAAGGGGCTTCGCCAGGAGCTCTTGTCCCCGCTGGGTGAAGGGTATGCGCGCGATGTGATTGCGACGGCTCCGTTCACGCGGCTGGAACAGCTTTCCCGTTCGATCGCCGCCGTGGTCGAGAACCTTCGCCGCGAAGGCTGCACCGTCGAAGCGACGCTGCTGTCGAGCCGCAAGACGCTGGAAGATCGCATCGGCGCCTACGCGCAGGGCCTCGCCAAACCGACGACCGTGCAGCACCCCGACGTGCAGCAGGTGATGGGCGGCGAGGCGTACCTCATCTACCGCAACCAGCTGGCCGCCAACGCGCCCGACGGCGAGCTCTCGGCGCTGCATTCGCTCGAGACGCTGCTGGCTCCGGCGACGCCGCGCGGTCAGCGCTTCTTCTCGCCCGCGGTGTCGGACGCGCTGTCGGTGGCCGAGCTCACGTCCCTCGCAAACCGCATCCGCTTTCTTCGCAGCTGGCTGTCGCAGCTGTTGGGGTCGCTGCCGGCCCCAGAAGAGATGACGGGGCGCGCCGAAGCCGACAAGGCGTTCGACAAGCTGGTGAAGAGCCGCTTCCCGATGCTCGCGACGAAAGAAGGCGAGCTGGTGCGGCTGCAGGCCGGGGTGGGGCGGCTGGTCGAAGAGGCGGGCGAACGCGGCGAGAATGCGCGCAAGCTCGACCAGGCCCTGCGGGGAATCGCCGAAGACTTCGCGAGTTTCTCAAAGCGGCTGCTCGAGGCCCGCGCCGCCCGCGCGTAAACT
>JAYUXE010000541.1:0-21523 GCA_043753165.1 Archangiaceae bacterium
GAATTGCCGCAGGGCCTCGCGCAGACCTTCGACCCGGAAGGAAAGCGGAAGGAACAGAAGGAAGCGATGGGCAAGCTGCGCGAGCTGCCCGACCGCAAGGCCTGGGTGGCGGGCGTCGTCGAGTACCTCGAGAAGTACCCCGAGCTGCCCGAAGACCCGTTCTTCCTCGACTCGCTGCTCGACCACCCGAAAGACCGCATCGTCGACAAGGCGCTGGGGAAGCTCGAGGCCCTGCAGGAAGAAGGAAAGCTGCCGCGCGAGAAGGTGCCGAAGTCGCTCGAACAGCGGCTCAAGTCCATCGAGCTCACCGGCACCGACCCCGACACGCAGGCGCGCGCAAAAGCTTTGCGGGCGAAAGTGCGCACCTAGCTGGACACGGCGTCGAAGGCGCCGTTTTATCCGCGGGATGAACGCTCGAATTCTCACGATTTTCGCGGCGGTCTTCGTCTCGGGCTGTTCCTCACCGCCGCCTGCGACCTGCGACGCAAAGGTCTGTGACGGCTGCTGCTCCTCGAGCGGCCAGTGCCTCGGCGGCACCAGCGCTGACGCGTGCGGCGCCAGTGGCTCGGTCTGCGATGTCTGCGTCGGCAGTCAGACGTGCAGAGCCGGCAAGTGCGGTGGAGGCAGCGCCGCGGGCGGCGGCGCGGCGGGCGGCGGCTCAGGGACGGGAACGGGCGGCGGCACTGGGGGCACGGGGGCGGGTGGCGGAGGCACGCCCCCCGTGGACACCGGCGGGTTTCCCGACATCGCGGGGGGGAGCAACGGCCGTCAGCCGACGCTGATCATCGACGCGGCCGGCACGCGCCACTTGCTCTACGAACAGGTGCTTCCGTCGGGCACGTCGCTGGTCCCGTACCGCTACGGCGAGTGCACCAGCAACTGCGCCGCTTCGACGAGCTGGACCTTCACCAACGTCGGCGACCGCGCGACCTTCGGAGCGCTGGGCAAGCTCGCCCTCACCGCCCAGGGAAAGCCGCGCATCATCTGGGCCCGCAGCAACTCGACCGCCACCGTCGATGACCCGTACGTCTTTCACTTCGCGACGTGCGACAGCAACTGCACCACGGCCGCCGGCTGGTCGACGGGCCCGATTCTGAACCTCGCCGCGGGCCAGTACGTGTTCGAGAACACGGGCCGCAACCTCGCCATCGATGCGACGGGCCGCGCGCACTTCATCTTTTCGGCCAACCTGCTCGGCCTCAACTACATCACGTGCGCGAGCAACTGCACGCAGGCGGCCTCGTGGTCGGTGCCGGTGAACATCTCGGCCTCGCGCGGCCGCGTCAGCCTCGCGGTCACTGCGGCGGGAGGACTCCGCGTCGCGTACACCACGCAAGAGACGTCGCTGCTCACGTACCGCGCGTGTGATGCGAACTGCACGTCGGCCGCGGGCTGGTCGACGGAAGCGCTGCTGATGGACTCGGGCGCCGGCCAGGTCTCGATGCGGCTCGACCCGCAGGGCCGGCCCCGCATCTTCTTCAACCAGAACGGCGCCGGCACCCCGCAGGGGCACAGCACCTTCTACGGTTGGTGCGAAGCCAACTGCACCGACGCGACGGCGTGGGAGTTCGCCAACATCGGGCTGCCTTCGGACGACGGGAGGCTCGGGCTCGACTTCGACCTTCAGAGCAACGGCGGCGTCTCGGCCGCGCTCGCCACCAAAAACAGCGAGCTCTCGCTGGTCCACTGCGACACGAACTGCCAATCGCTGGGCGCGACCTGGTTTCGAAAGATTGTCGAAGACTCCGCGGCGATTGCCCTGCAGGTGAAGGCCCCGCTTCCGAACTGCTCGAGCTACATGCCGCCGAAGCAGGGGTACGGCTACTGGTTCCCCGGCGAGCAGGCGAGCGCGGCGGTGAATCCCGTCAGCGGTAAAATCGAGATTGCGCACCGCACGTACACGCTCGAGAGCTGCGGCTTCTCAGGCAACCAGACCGAAGGCGTCAGCATCCCGCGGTACTCCGGGCCCTTCTGACCGATGACTTCTCTGCTGGTCTGGTTCGCGCTTGCTGCCGCGGTCGACGTTCCCATCACCGAAGTCACTGTCTATTCTGACGGCGCCCGCATCGTTCGAACGGGCGCGGCCAGCGGACAGCTGATCGAATTTCCCGCGCTGCCGCAGGCGGTCGACGCCGCCAGCATCCGGGTCGAGAGCACGGGCGCCGAGGTGAGACGCGTCGAGCTCATTCGGCTGGAAGACGATGCGCTGCCGCCAGGTGAAGCAAAGGCGCTGGTCACTGCGCTGCGGGCCGTCGACGACGAGCTGTCGAAAGTGAATGGGGAAAGCCAGGCGCTTGCCCGGCAGATCGCGAGCCTCAACCTCATCGCGCCCGTCACGCCGTCGGGGGATCCACTGAAGGCGCCACCGAAGCTCAACGCGGCCGGGTGGACTGCTGCGATGGCGTTCGTCGCCGACACGCTCGCCCAATCGCAGACCCGTCAGCGCGAGCTCTCGGTTCGGCAGCAGGTGCTGACGCTGCAACGCGAAGGGCTCGCCGCCAAAGCCGCCGCCCTCGGAGCCACCCAGACCCGCTACGGCTGGAAAGTGCTCGCCCACCTCAGCGGCCCGGCGTCGTCGCTGCGCCTCGTCTACTTCGTGCGCAACGCGCGCTGGTTCCCGCTGTACGACCTCTCGCTCAACCCCGACACCGGCAAGGTCACCATCGCCTTCTCGGGCCAGGTCTCGCAGGAGTCCGGCGAAGACTGGGCCGACGCCGCGCTCACCCTGTCGACCGCGGTGCCGTCGACCGCCACCACGCTGCCAAAGCTGCTCACCTGGAAGATTGGGGAACGCGAGCGCTTCATCCCCACCCCGTCGCCGATGGCCGAAGCGGTGAAGCCTCCGCCTCCGGTGCCAGCGCTGCCCGAGACGGTGCCGGAAAACGCGCTGCTGCGGAACCGGCTCGCGATGGCGGTGGGGCTCAAGAACGAGCCGATGGCGCCGCCCGAGGCGCCCGCGCCGATGCCGGCCCGCGAAGCAGAGCGGGTGTCGATGACCGTCGCCGCCGACAGCGCGGCGCCGCGCGGGGGTTTCTTCTCGAGCCTCGAGCTGGGAAGCGCTTCCCGTGCGCCCGCGCCGACCTTCGGGTTCAGCCTCGCTCCGCCGCCCGGTGACGGGGTTCCCTCGGCGGGTTACGAGCTGTCGTGGCCGTCGGTGCAGCGCGAGTCGATTCCATCTGGCAAGGGCGCGCGAAAGGTCGCGCTGTTCTCGGAAGCGTGGCCCGTGAAGGTCGAACGCAAGGTCTTCCCCGCGCTGTTCCCCGAGGCGTTTCTGGTCGCCGAGCTCAAGAACCCCTCGAAGCAGCCGCTGCCCGGTGGAGTCGCAAACCTCTTCGTCGGTGACGACCCGGCGGGGGTCGCGCGGCTGAAGCTGGTCGCTCCGGGCGAGGCGTTCACCTTGCCGCTGGGCATCGATCGCGCGCTGAAGCCCGTGCGCAACGTGAAGGTCGTGCAGTCCGAGACGGGGCTCATCAGCAAAGACGAGGTCGCCCGCTATGACGTCACGCTCGAGCTCGCAAACCCATACCGCCAGCCGGTGTCGATTCGGCTCATCGACCAGCAGCCCGTGTCGAAGCAGAAAGAAGTCGAAGTGAAGCTGCTCGAGACGAAGCCCGCCGCGACGGCAGACAAACGTACGGGCGCGCTCGAATGGCGGCTCACGATTCCCGCCGGGCAGAAGACGGTGGTGACGTTCGCGTACACGGTCAAGCGGCCCAAGGGTTGGTTGATGCAACAGTCGGAGGTGGCGCCGTGAACGCCTTCATCCTTCTGGTCCTGTCTGCCGCGCCCGCCATCGACCAGGTGGTGGTGTTTCCTGATCGCGCGCAGGTGACGCGTTCGGCCGAGGTCGCCTGCAGCGCCCGCACGCGCGTCGACTTCACCGGCATCACGCCCGCGGCGGGCGCCGATTCCTTTCGCGCGCGCATCGACGACGGCACCGTGCTCGGCCTGCGCGCCGAAATGAAAATTCGCGAGCAGGAATTCACCGCGCCGCTGAAGGACGCGATGGACAAGGTGAAGGCGCTGGATGACCAGGTGCAGGCGCTGCGCTCTGCCCGCGCGCGGGCCGACGCGCTGGCCCGCCTCGGTGACGCGTACGCGAACGTCGCGGTGACGATGGTCTCGCGCGAGCTCGCCGCCGAAAAGCCCGACCCGAAGGCGTGGGCCCTGGGCTTCGACGCGGCGTTGAAGGCGCAGCTGCAGGCAAACGAAGCCCGCGTCGACGCCGACGTGAAGCTGCGCGCGCTCAAAGAACAGCGCGAGGTGCTCGCCCGGAAGGTGCTCGAGCTGCAGGCCTGGTCGCGCCGCAGCGAGTGGACGGTCGAAGTCCTCGCCGCCTGCCCCGCCGGAAAGCGCGCGCGCCTCGAACTCACGTACCTGGTCGGCGGCGCCGCGTGGACGCCGGCGTACGAAGCGCGCGCCGACGAGACCGCGAACACCGTCGAGCTCTCGACCTGGGCGACGGTGAAGCAGGCCACGGGCGAAGACTGGAAGGACGCGAAGCTGCTGCTGTCGACCGCGGTGCCGGCGCAGAACGCCACTCCGCCCGAAGTGAAGCAGCTGGTCGTCAGCGCGTTCGAACGGCAGGCGGAAAAGAAGGTGCTCGTGCGCCGCGACGAATTGGTGGCCAGCGCCGCCGTCAGCAGCGCGACCACGCCGGCGCAGGCGGGACCCGTCGCCCGCGGGCAGGGCTTGTCGGTGCAGCTGACCGTGCCAGACCGCAGCAGCGTGCCCGGCGAAGGAACTGCGGTTCGGGTCTTCGTCGCGAAGACGAAGCTCAAGGCCGCTTTCACCCTGCGCACGGTGCCGCGCATGCGCCCCTTCGTCTTCCGCGTCGCCGACGTCGTGAACCAGGCGCCGTTTCCCCTGTTGCCTGGGTCACTCGATGCGTACCGCAGCACTGGCTTCGTCTCGCGCTACGAGCTCGAGCGCGTGCCGGAAGGTGGGGCGCTGACCCTCACCTTCGGCTCGGAAGACACCGCCCGCGTCAAGCACGTGGTCGTCGAAGAGCTCAAGCGCGACGTCGGCCTCTTCGACGGCAAGAAGCGCTTCTCGTACAGCTACCGCTTCGAGCTCGCGAACTACGGCGCCGCCGCCATCACCGTCGAAGTCGCCGACGGGCTGCCGGTGTCCGAGCTCGACGACGTCGGCGTCGCCATCGACCCGAAGACCACCGGCGGCTACCAGCTCGACGCGGCCAGTGGCATCGCGAAATGGAAGGTCGCGCTCAGGCCGGGCGAGAAGCGCAATCTCGAGCTCGTCTACAAAGTCGACGTGCCGAACAGCTACGAGACGGGTAATTACTGAAAGCACCGTGTCTTCCCTCGAAATCCCAGTCGCCCACGGCCAGCTCGAAGCGCTGTGGTGGAAGGTCGAAAACCCGCGCGCCGCCGCCGTCGTCTGCCACCCGCACCCGGTGCACGGCGGCACGATGAACAACCACGTCACGTACCGCATCGCGAAGACGCTGCGCGACAACGGGGTCAGCGTCCTGCGCTTCAACTTCCGCGGCGTCGGCCGGTCGACCGGGAAGTACGACGAAGGCGTCGGCGAAATCGAAGACGCCCGCGCTGCGCTGAACTGGCTGGAAAAGGAAGAGCCGAACGTGCCGCTGTGGCTCGCCGGCTTTTCATTCGGCAGCCGCACCTCGGTGCAGCTCGCTCTGCAGGAAAAGCGCGTCCAGAAGGTGCTCGCCGTGGGCCTGGCCGTCGACATCTTCGACCTGAAGTTCGTCACCCGGCTTCAGCAGACCACCGCGTTCATTCACTCGGACACCGACGAGTACGGGAAGCTTCCGAACTTGAAGGCGTTGATTGCGACGGTGCCCGCGAAGCACGCGCTCTTCGTCGTGCCGAACGCCGACCACCTGTGCAACGGCCGCCTCGACGCATTCAGCGAAGTCGCCCAGCAGGCGTTCGACTGGCTCGCTTCCGCCTGAAGCGCTAAGAAATTCTCGAATGTGCCGAAACATCAAGACGCTGCACCACTTCGAGCCGCCCGCCACCGAGGACGAAGTCCGCGCCTCTGCGCTTCAGTACGTGCGCAAGCTGTCAGGCATGGTCAACCCTTCGAAGGCCAACGAGAAGGCCTTCCAAAAAGCGGTCGAAGACATCACGCATCTGACGATGCACCTCTTCGAAGACCTCGAGGTCAACACGCCGCCGCGTTCGCGCGAGACCGAGAAGCTCAAAGCCAAAGAGCGCGGCGTGAAGCGCGAGGCCCAGATGCGCGCGAAGTACGCGCCCGTCTAATCAGTCGACGTCGAGCCACAGCGATTCGAACCGCACCTGCGGCGGAGTCGGGTGCAGCCGCAACCCCTGCACCGAGCCCGCCGCCACGCAGTGAAAACCCTGGTGGTACAGCGGCACGAGCACGCAGTCGTCGCGCACCATCACCTCGGCCTTCCGGTACAGCTGCTCGCGCAGGCCGGGGTCGATGCTCACCCGCGCTTCGTCGGTGAGCCGGTCGAACTCCGCGTTCGAGTACCCCATCTGGTAGTAGTCCTGCGTCTTCGAGTTCAGCAGGAAGTGCAGGAAGTTGTCGGGGTCCGCGAAGTCCGCGATCCAGTTGCCGCGAAACGCCGCGATGTTTCCTTCGCGCAACCTGTCCCAATACCCCTGGGGCAGTTCGATGTGCTGCACTTCCAGCAGCCCCGCCTCGACCAGCGGAGCGAACAGCACCGCGTCCTCCGCGCTGGTGTCGCGATCCGGCGGAAAGTAGAGCGTCAGCTTCACCTTCGGGTGGCCCGCTTCCTTCAACATCTCGCGCGCGAGCGACACGTCGGTGCGCGGCTCGTGCACCCGGTCGACTTCCAGCAGCCCCGGCGGGGTCAACGACCTCGCGACGCGCGCTCCGGGGTGGAACTTCTCGACCAGGGCTCGCACGTCGAGCCCCGCGCGAATCGCCCGCCGCACCCGCGCATCGTCGAACGGGGCCTGCTTCACGTTGAAGCCGAGGAACCACGTCGACGGCGTCGACACCGTCGACTGCTGCGCGAGCTCACCCAGCGAGCCCTGCCCCAGGTGTTCCGCGTGCAGATACGAAACCAAAGCGACCTCTTGCCGCTTGAAGGCCGCCAGCGACGCCGCGCGGTCGGCGTACAAATGCAGCTCGATGCGCCCCAGCAGCGGCAGCCCCACCCGGTAGTACGACGGGTTCTTCTCGAGCACGAGCAGGTCTGGCCGGTTCGACTCGACCATACGGTACGGCCCCGTGCCCTGCAGCTTCCCGCCATCGCCGCGGCGCCCGATGCCGGTCGAAGGCAACGCCAACATGCGAAGGAAGAATGCGCGCGGCTCTTTGAGGCGAATCTCGAGCGTCTGGTCGTCGAGCACCTCGATGCCCGTCACTTCCTTCGCTTCGCCGCGGCTCCACGCTTCTGCGCCGTCGACGTCCTTCAGCAGGCCCACGTCGGGCGAGCCGACCTTCGGGTCCAGCAGGCGTTCGAAGTGTTCCTTCACGTGCTGCGCCTTGAAGGGCACCCCGTCGTGGAACAACACGTTGCGCCGCAGATAGAAGCGGTACCGGCGCGCGCTCGGGTCGGCTTCCCAGCGTTCAGCGAGGTCGGGCACCAGCGTGCCTTCTTCGAAGCGAAGCAGCGTCGCGTACATCGAGGCCGACACCTCGGCCAGCTGCAGGTCGATGGTGAAAATCGGGTCGAGCCCGCGCGTGACGGCAAGCTCACTGCCGCGGTGGATGCCGACGTGCAGCGTGCCGCCGGGGCGCGGCTGCGGCAGCTTGAAGCGAAAGACTTCGGCGTCGAGCCCATCGGCCTCGTGGCCCAGTTGCTCGACCGTGCGCGACAGGCCGTCGGCGATGCGCGTCACCTTTCGCGCGTCTTCGCGCACCTCGGCCACTTCCTCGCCAATCTCGGCATCACCGCGCGCGAGCACCGTCTGCGCGTTGCGGATTTCGTCGATCGCCGCCGTCAGCCGCAGCACCGAGTCCGACAGCTCGCGGCCCATCTTCACCTGCGCGTCCGCCTGCGTCGCCGCTTCGTGTGCGGTGCGCGCCATTTCCGCCGTCTGCCGGCTCAGCGCCTTGCCTTCGTCCAGCTGCGCGGAAGAAAGCCGCGTCACTTCGATGACCCGTTCGGACACCTGCTTGCTCGCTTCGACGACCCGGCTTCCCTGCTCGCCCAACCGCTGCGTCTCGGCCACCGTCGCCTCGACCGCGGTGAACGTGCGCTGGGTGATGCTGCGAATCTCTTTCAGCGCCACGGCCGCCTTGTCGCCCTGCACCACGCCCGCGCTCGCCTGGTCTTTGGCGTCACTCACCAGCGTCACCGCCTTCTCGACCCCGTCGCGCACGCGCTTGATCTGGTTTCCGATTTCCCGCGTCGAACGGGCCGTGCGTTCGGCGAGGCCACGCACTTCGCTGGCCACCACGCCGAAGGCCTTGCCGCTTTCGCCCGCCTGGCTCGCGATGATTGCCGCGTTCAACGCGAGCAGGTTCGTCTGGTCGGCGATGTCTTGAATCACGTCGATGACGCGGCCGATTTCGAGGCTGTTCTTCCCGAGCGCGTTGACGAGCTCCATGCTGCGCTTCACCGTGTCTTCGACGCGGTACATCGACTTGACGCTCTCGGCCACCAGCGCCTCGCCGCGCTCGGCCGTGCTCGTCACTTCCCGCGCCAGGCCGCCCGTCTCTTCCGCGCGCCGGCGCACCGAGTCGATGCCGCCTTCGACCGAGGCCACGTAGTCCGCGGTCTGCTGCGCGAACGCCGTCAACACCGTGCCGGCCGACACCACGCTTCCCGCGCGGTCGGACACCGCCTCGACCTTCTCGCTCGTCTTTCGCGCCGTGATGTCGAGCTTCTGCAGCGCCGTCGCCACCTGCTCGATGCGCTCGGTCATCTCGGTCAACGCGCCCGTCGTTTCCTGCGCGAAGGCCTCGAGCTGGTTCACCCGTTTGCCGGTGCCCGAGAGGCTCTCGCCCATGCTCGACACCGCCGTCTGCGAACGGTCGACCGCCGACTGCTGCCGGCGTGCGGCCTCGAGCAGCGCACGGGCTTCCGTTTCGACGTCGCGGCTGGTGCGGTGAAGGTTTTGCGTCACGCGCTGCACCTGCGACAGGGCGCGCCGCAGCGACAACGTCAGCCGGTGAATCTCGTTGTCCTCGATGCGGCCACTGCTGGTCGCCCGCGTCAGGTCGCCCGCCGCCAGACGGTCGAGCTGCACGCGCATCCGTTCGGCCCGCCGCTGCGACCACTGGAACCAGGTGAAGTAGCCGAACAGCGTGAAGCTCACGCTCGTCGACAGCACCAACACCAACCACCCCACCGCGGGCAGCGACATGAAGGTCGACAGCAGCACGCCCGCGAGCAGGCCTGCCGCGACGCCACCACCCAGGCCGAATGCGAAGAGGTACTTCCTTTTGCCCATAGGCGGCGCGGACCTTAACGCTTTCGGCGAGACTTCAGGGCGATGCCTGCGCTCACCGTCATGCTGCTGCTCGCCGCCCCTGCGGTGCAGCACCGCTTCGTCCACTCGCTGGCGGGGGTTCCCGTCGGCGAAGTGACGATTTCCCGCGACGGCGAGCTCTTCACCTACGCCTCGAGGCACTTCTTCCGGCGCGGGGAAAGCGCCGAAAGCGTCTTCACCTCGACGGACTCCGCCCGCTGGGCCTCCGAGTCGCTGCTCGTTCAACCGAAGGTGCCCGGCTGCTACGCCGTCGAAGACGAAGTCACCCGCGTCCGCGGCGAGGCCTGTATCGCCCGACCCGGAGCCGCGACTTCCGGCACCCTGTTCGGCCGGCCCTTCACTGCAACGTACAAAGACCGCGCGCTCGTCTCGCTGACGGTGGGCGATTCCCGGTTCCAGCGGCACCGGGGCCCCGTCACCTTTGCCGACCCCTTCGCTGACGGCCTTCCCATCACTGGCAACGGGAATGCACTGGCGCTCGTGCCCCCTTTGAAAGGAACGCGCCGCGCCATGCCCACCCCCGACGGAGAAGCGCTCGACTGTCTCTCCGCCGCCAACACGTACGTCGCCCAGCACTTAGGGTTCGAAGTGGTGCTGGGCCTGCTCGATGACGGTGAGCGCGGCTGGCCGCACGCGTGGGTCCAGCACCACGACACCCAGGAAGCGCTCGACCCTTCCCGGCCACAGCTCGCGGGCGTCACGCCGCGCTACCTCGCCCTGCCGAAGGCCAGGGCCGGCGCCGTCTACCTCGACCTGCTCACCAAACGCCGCGTGCTCAAGCGCGTCGCCTCGCCGTGAAGCGCAAGATGCTCTTCGCCCTTTCCCCCTTCGTGCTGCTCGCCCTCACCATCGTCGCGCTGGCGGTGCGGGTCGACGCGGTGGCGAGAAGTGGCTCAGCGCTGCCGAAGCCCGCCGCCGCCATCGTCGTCCTCGGCGCCCGCGTCAAACCCGGCGGCGTGGCATCCGAAGCTTTGAAGCTGCGCGCTGAAAAAGGGGCTGAGCTCTACCGGCAAGGCATCGCTCCGCTGGTCTTTTTCAGCGGCGGCAAGTCGGGCCCGCTGCCTTCCGAAGCGTCGGTCGCGCGCGACATCGCAGTGAAGCTCGGCGTGCCGGCAGAGGCGTGCGTGCTCGAAGAAGACAGCCACAGCACGTACGAGAACGCGCAGCTCACGGCGCCGCTGCTTCGCCAGCGCGGCATCTTCGAGGTGGTGCTCGTGTCCGACGGCTACCACCTGCTGCGCTCGCGGCTGCAGTTCCAGCGGGTCGACGTGCGCTCGCAGACCGTGGCGTCGGGCCGCGCGCTCACCCAGACGGACCACGTGTACTGGACGGTGCGGGAAGCGTTCGCCCTGCTGCGCCGGCCGACGATGCTACTGGCGCACTGAGACGGTCTGCCCGCGGCGCGGCTCGCCCTTCTGCACCGGCTTGCCGTCGGCCACGTAGTCGCTGAACACTGCGGGAAGCCCGTGCGCCTTGAGCCAGTGGGGCGCATCCATCAGCTGAAAATGCAGGTGCGGCTCGGTGCTCGTGCCGCTGTTTCCCGTGCGCGCGAGCAGCTGGCCTTCGGTCACCACGTCGCCCGCCTTCACCACCAGCGAGCCCTTCATCAGGTGCGCGAGCAGCGAGAACTCGCCGTCGCCGTGGTCGATGACGACGTGGTTGCCGTACAGCTGCTTCGGGTTCGCCACGCCGGGGACGTTGTCGACGATGCCGTCGACGACTTCGACCACCGTGCCCCGCGCCGCCGCGACCACCGGCTTCCCCCAACACCAGTAATGCGAATTCTTCGAGCCATCGGCTTCGAACGTGCTCGGCCCCTTCCACATCAGCAGGTCCAGAGCGAACCGTTGGTCTGCCACCGCCGCGTGCCGGTTGTCATCCCACGTGCGCCCGCCCCACAGCACGTTCCACACCCCGTCGACCGGCAGCCGCAGCTTCGTCTTCGGCACCGTCTTCTCGTGCGGGCTCGGCGATTCCGTCACCGCGGGCCGCGCCGAAAGAAACGTCAGCTGGCCGCCCGCATCCCACCGCACCTCGAGCTCGACGCCCCGCGCGAACAGGCTGAACGCCGACAGCCGCGTGTAGACCGTCAGATTGCCCCGCTGGGCGATGCGTTCGCCGCTGATGCGCAGCTCGGCGCCGAAGTCGTTCTTCACCTTCTTCGAGAACGCCGCCAGATTCTGCGCGCTGCCAAACTGCCGCTTCAGGGGCGGCCCGGACTTCGTCCACAGCGTCGAAAGGTCTTCGCCAAGAAACTGCGTCGCGAATTGCCGGCCCTGTTCCAGCGGCTGCGCCGGCGCCACTGCTGCGAACAGCCACGCGCTGAGCGCGGCGGCCTTCACTCGAACGGAATCAACGACAGCTTGTCGCCGACTTTTGCCTCGAGCAGCTCTTTCGCGCGCGCCGGCAGGTGCACCACCTGGTCTTCGATGCGCCCCGGGCAACGCACCGCACGGAACCGATTCTTCCCCGAGGCCTTCTCGTGCGCGACCAGCATGTCGTCGCCTTCGTCGTGCTCGAAGTCATGGGCCGACAGCTTCGCGGTGCGGTGCTTGCGAATGAGGCTGATGTCCTTCACGTCGGCCTCGTAGTGCGGGCCGCCATCGAACGGGTCGATGTGATTCACGTAACGGAAGCCGATGCGCTCGAGCATGCGCTGCACGCCGCGCGTGTCGGGGCCGACTTCGCCGATCAACTTCTGCGCGCGGTCGGGAAACAGCGACGCGTAGAGGTCGGACGACGGAAAGAGCTCCTTGATGAATTCCTTGTTCCGCCGCGAGAGCTTGTCGGCCTCGCGGTAGTCGAGCCCGGTGAACTTCTTGCCGATGCTTTCCCACAGCAGGCTGCGCCCGTCTTTCAGCAGCGGTGGCATCAGCTCGGCGAGCACGCGATCTCGGAACAGCTTTCGGTGCATCGCGATGAAGAGGAAACGCACGTACGACAGTTGCTTGCCCGGCTTCTCGAGGCCCGAACGGTGCGGAGGGTCGACCACGAGGCCGCCGATTTCCGTCGGGCCGTCGTAGTTGTAACCAATCGACAGCACCTTGTGTTTGAAGTGCGCGTCGATGCTCACCGAGTAGTGCTCGCTGTCGGTGACCTGGAAATAGATGTGCGGCGCTTCGCGGGTGCCGTGCTGCGCGATCACCATCGACGTGCCGATGATGTTCTTCTGCTTCGCGTCTTCGAGCACGAACAGGTACTCGCGCTCGAGCTCCTCTTTGAGCTTCCCGCTGAAGCTGCGCACCGAACGGTCGATGAGGCCTTCGAGCACCTCTTCGTTGTTGGGCAGGTTGACGCTGTTGAGCACCGCCGCCAGCCGTTTCAGGCCGGGCAGATCTGACTTTTGAGCGTCGCGGACCACCAACATTTTTCAAGTCACCCATGCAGTGCTCTAACCTCATCAGCCGAGGAAAACCATGTCTTTGCAGACCGATTGGCTGTCCGAACAGCTGCCCTTGATCGAGAAATCTCTGGCCGCGCTGGTCGATGTCAACAGCTTCACGGATCATCCAGAAGGCGGCCGCCGAGTTGGCGCGCTGCTTCGTGAAGTGTTCGCGATTGACGGGCTGACGGCCGAAGTCGTCCCCAGCACGCGGTATGCGGATCACCTCGTCTTCCGTTCAGCCGGCTCAGCAGGCCTTGCGCCCATCGCGATGCTCGGCCACCTCGACACCGTGTTTCCCCCCGGCAAGTTCGAAGGCTACCGCGTCGACGGCGATCTGCGCCGCGGGCCCGGCGTGCTCGACATGAAAGGCGGCCTCGTCGTCATCGCCTGGGCGCTGAAGTCCATCGCGCGCACCGTGGGGCTCGAGGCGATCGCTCCGCTGCGCATCGTCGTCGTCGCCGACGAAGAGGTCGGCTCACCCGAAGGCCGCCCGCTGATTGAACGCGTCATCGCCGACTGCAAGGCGTGCCTCGTCTTCGAGTCGGGCCGCAGCAACGACGCCATCGTCACCCAGCGCAAAGGCACCGGCGCCGTCACCGTCACTGCCCACGGCAAAGCCGCCCACGCCGGAAACAACCACGCCGACGGGGCCAACGCGCTGTGGGCGATTTCCCGCTTCGTCGACCAGGCGCAGTCACTCACCGACTACCCGCGCGGCATCACCGTCAACGTGGGCAAGGTCACCGGCGGCCAGGGCAAGAACACCGTGCCCGACCTCGCCGTCGCCGAGCTCGACATTCGCTTCCAGACGAAGGCCGACGCCGAGTGGCTCGTGAAGCAGCTGCACACCGCCGCCGAAACTGCGGGCAGCTTCGTCAAAGGCACCCGGCTCGACGTCGCCGGAGGGCCCTCGCGGCTGCCGATGGAACGCAGCGAGGCCAGCGTCGCTCTGATGAATTCCTACGTTCAGCACGCAAAGGCCCACGGGCTCGACGGCGGTGAAGCGCCCCGCGTCGGCGGCGGCTCGGACGCGTGCACCTCGTCGGCGATGGGGATTCCGTCCATCGACGCGCTGGGCCCGCGCGGAAAAGGCTTCCACACGGTCGACGAATACATCGAAGTGAAGACGCTGATTTCTCGCGCGCAAGCGCTGGCCGACTACTTGGTCGCGGGCTCGTCGTTGACGCAGACACGGTAGACGACACCCTGCCCGAACAGGGCGTACAGGCCTTCACTCGCGGGAATCAGCATCGACTCGCCGGACTTCAGTTCCATCGTTCCGATGGTCATCTTCCCTTCGGTGCAGACGAGAATCTCGACCCCGCGGCGCACCGGCTGGGCACTGCGGCGGGTCAGCGCGAACCGCGACAGCCGAAATTCCGGGGCCGGCGTCACGTACACGTCTTCCTCGCCCTCGCGCGTCGGCTGAACGATGGCCACCGGGCCCGAACGGAAATCGAGGACCTTGAGCAGCTCGGGTACATCGACGTGCTTCGGTGTCAGGCCTCCGCGCAGCACGTTGTCCGAGTTCGCCATCACCTCGACGCCCAGGCCGCCCAGGTAAGCGTGAAGGTTTCCCGCCGGCAGGTAGATGGCCTCACCGGGCTTGAGCTCGAGGAAGTTCAGCAGCAGCGCGCTGACGACGCCGATGTCACCCGGGTAGAGCTTCTGCAGCTCGACCACGTTGGCGCACTCGCGTTCCCACTTTCCGGAATGGCGCTGACACGCCACCACGACCGCCTCGACCAGCACCGCCGCTTCGGGGCGGCTCAAGCCCATCAGCCATTCGAACGTCGGCTTGATTCCGGTGTTGAGGCGCTTGGCCAGCGCGTCCTGGCCCAGCGATTCCAGAAGCTGCACCGAGTCGCCCACCGCGCGGAAGCCGCAAAGCGCCTTGAACGGCGTCAGCGCGCAGATGAGCTCGGGCTTGTGGTTCGCGTCCTTGTAGTTGCGGTGCGGCGCCGTCAGCGGGATTCCCAGCGCATTTTCCTTCTCGAAGCCTTCCCGCGCCTGCGCCAGGCTCGGGTGCGCCTGCAGCGAAAGCGGCTGCGCGGCGGCCAGCAGCTTCAAGAGGTACGGCAGCTTGCGGCCGTATCGCTTCACGACCTTCAGCCCCAGCGTCGCTTCCGACGCGCCTTCGATCAGCTCGACCAGCGACCGGCTGCCCACCCGCGATGGAGCGACCGGGTGCGCCCCCATCCACATCTCGGCCTCGGGGAACTCGGACGGCGGGCGCCCACACAGCCGCGCGATTAATTCCTTGCTGCCCCAGGCGTAGGGCTGAATGACGTTGGTGAGCCGCTCCATGGTGGCCTTCGAGTCTAGCGGGCCGAGTTGGCTTTCTGAGGAATCAGTTCTGCTGATGACCCGGTCAGCAAGAATTGCTTGAAACGGAGAATTATTCTCCGCATCTTGGGATGCAGACAAACACCTCACCCGGAGCCGCACCCATGTTGACGGTTGGAGATCAGTTCCCGAAGTTCGCGCTGCAGGCCTGTGTCTCGCTGGACGCTGGCAAAGAGTTTGCCGAAATCACCGACAAGACCCACGACGGCAAGTGGAAGGTCGTCTTCTTCTGGCCGCTGGACTTCACGTTCGTCTGTCCGACGGAAATTGCTTCGTTCGGCAAGAAGAACGGCGAGTTCAAAGACCGTGACGCGCAGCTGTTGGGCGTCAGCAACGATTCGCAGTTCGTCCACCTTGCCTGGCGCAAGGACCACGCCGACTTGAAGAGCCTGCCCTTCCCGATGCTCGCCGACACCAAGCGTGAGCTCGCGACCCATGCGGGCATTCTTCACAAGACCGACGGCGTTCCCCTGCGCGCGACGTTCATCGTCGACCCGCAGAACGTCATTCGCTGGGTCAGCGTCAACGACTTGAGCGTCGGCCGCAACGTCGACGAAGTCCTCCGAACCCTCGACGCGCTTCAGACCGACGAGCTCTGCCCCTGCAACTGGAAGAAGGGCGAGAAGACCCTCGAGGCGGCGTAAGCCCCATGGAACAGCTCGAGCTGCTGCGCGAAACGCTTCCGGAGGTTGCCCGCGACATCAAGCTGAACCTCTCGGCCGTGCTGCAGCCCGGGCTGCTCACCGACCCGCAGCGGTTCGGCGTCGCGATCGCTTCGGCCCATGCTGCGAAGAGCCCCAGGCTCATCGCGGCGCTGACCCAGGATGCCCGCACCGCCGCAGTCAGCGACGGGGTCATCGAAGACGCCGTCGCCGCGGCGGTGCTGATGGCGATGAACAACGTCTACTACCGGTTCCGTCATCAAATCGGCAAAGACGTGTACTCGCAGAAGCCGGCGCGCCTGCGCATGAACCGGCTCGTCGCGGTGAAGGGCACGAAGGCCGACTTCGAGCTGATGTGTCTGGCGGTCTCGGCGATCAACGGCTGCGAAGCGTGCGTGAAGGCGCACGAGAAGACGGTGCTCGAGGCCGGGCTCAGTGAAGACCAGGTGCACGACGCGGTGCGCGTCGCGGCGACCATTCACGCGGCGGCGCTCGCTTTCACGTTATAGGGGCGCGTGCCGATTGCAGCGCGGGTTGCCCTCAGCTTCGCGTTCCGGTTTGGCTGCTATGCGGTGATGTTGTGGTTGGCGTTGTGGGCCGAGGCGCGGCCCGCTGCGTCGTTGCCCGACGCGGTGCTCGGCGTCGTCCCGTACGTCGGGTGGGTCGACCGCTACAACTACCTGCTCTGGGTCGTGGGCTACGTGCCGGCGTCGCTGTGGCTGCTCAAGAAGAACGCCGACCTCTTCGTTCGTTACATGGTCTCGGCCGGTCTGCTCGCGCTGCTTCGCGGGCTGTGCATCGTCGCCACGGGCCTGGGTCCCGTGCATGGCGTCGACGTGAATGCCGGGCTGTCGGCCGGTGCGCGCGCCGACGCGTTCTGGCGGCTCGTGAACCCGTTCTCGTTCTTTGCGCCCGGCGGCTCGGCGCAGGTGTACCTGACGAAGGACCTCTTCTTTTCCGGCCACACCGCCACCACGTTTCTGCTGCTTCTCTATGTGTGGCGCTACCCGTCGCTTCGCGCGCTGATGCTCGTCGGGCACGTCGCCGTCGTCGCGAGCCTGTTCTTTTCACACCTGCACTACACGATCGACGTCATCGGCGCGTACGCCATCACCTTTGCCGTGTTCGTCGCCCGCGAGGGAAACGTGCGCCAGCTGCTCGCGGGTTAAGGTCGAAACGTGGCACTGGGCGAGTGGCTTCGGCAGGTGATGGTCGAGACCTCGGCGCTCAAGCACCGCGCGTCCAGCGTCGCGAAGCTGATGGCGGCGCGAAAGCTGGTCGCGCTGCGATTCGAGGGGCCGCAATCGGTGCTGCTGATCGAACGCGAATCGCTGGAACAGGACTTCCGTTTTCTTGCTGCGCCGCGGGCGAACGTCACCGTGCTGTTCCGCGGCAACGCGGTCGACCTGGTGCTCGAACGGTCTCGGCTGAAGAAAGAAGCGGAAAGTGCAGATGTCGTGGTGGCCCCGTGGCGATTCTTCGAGGTGGGCGAAGACACGCTGCGCTGGTCGCCCTACGTGGACGCCAGCCTGAAGGTTGCGGCGAGCGTCGCGGCCCAAATCGAAGCAGTGCCATCGGTCGCGCACCGGCGGCGTCTGCGCGCGGCGGCTCGGCTGAAGCTGCGCACCTCGCATGCGCGAAAGGACTTCGACCGGTTCGTGTCGCAGCTGCACGACGGGCCCGAGTCGCGCGCGGCGCTGTTGGAAGAATTTCGCGATGGTGGAGCCGTGGCGCTGGTCGAAAGCCCGCGCGGAAAGCTGCTGGCAGGGGCGCTGCTGCTGACGCGCCGGCGCGGGACGTTGACGTTCGCCGCGGCCGAGGCGCCGACGCCCGCGCTGTATGCCGGGCTCGAGCTGCAGGCCTTCGAGCGCGCGCAACAGCTGGGCTTCGCCGTCCTCGATTTCGGATTCACGTCGTCCGTGTTGACGGACCCGACGTTCGCGATGCGCCGCGGGCTGGGCTGCGAAATCAGCCCAACGCCGTCTTCGCCCGCTCTGATGCTGGACGTGAAGAAGGCCGCGCGCCCCGCTTTTTTCGCGCGAGTCCCGTTGCTGACGGGCGAACCCGGCACGTTCGTCGCGCAGGTGGGCTTCCGCCGCGCCCGCCGCTTCGGAGCGAAGACGGTGCAGAACCTCGTGCGCGAGCTCAGCGTCGCCGACTGGGCCTTTCTCTCGATGCACACCGACGCGCCCCTCGCGCTCCCGAGCACTTCCGGACCCAATCGATCGAAGTAGATCGATTGACGCCCGGCGTCGTGAACGCACCGCAGACTGTTCACGTCTTCCGCATGCTCGACGTGTTCCTCGATGACCTGCGCCGCAACCACACCGCGGCTGCCAGCCAGGGCCACGGGCCTGCACCGACGGAACAACCGCAGCCTCCGACCGCTTCGGGAACCAGGCCTCCATCGGTGCCCGCCATGACGCCTGCATCCACAGAAGTCCCCGCGTCGGCGGGTGCGCCCGCATCGACCGCGGCACCCGCGTCGACAACGACGACGACCCCCGAATCAGGAGCTCCGGCGTCCGGCTTCCCCGCATCGACGACCGGAGACCCCGAATCGGGCCGGCCCGCGTCGAACACAGACCCTTCTTTCTCGGACATCCACTGGTCGATGAACGGCAAATGAAAATCGACGCGCGTGTCCGAGCCTGAGCCGCAGCTGGCCGACGTCGTCAACGAATGAACGCCGATGAGCCGTTCGACCTGGTCAGGAAACGTGTGAAGGGCCGCTCCGCCAGAATCGCCCGAGCAGATGCCCAGCGTCCCCGCCGCGCCGAAGTCGAATGAGTTCGCGTCGAGCATTGTCACCGTCGCGTTCGCGAGCCGCCGCGTGCCGCTGCTGCTGGCGTTGCCTGGATCCGTGCGCCCATAGCCGACCAGCTTCACCGGCTGCCCGACGAAGCCCGTCAGCGGCGCACGGTTGATGGCCCGCGGCGCAACCGGAGGCACCAACGCGAGCAGCACCATCGCGATGTCGTACGTCGCGGACGTGGCGGCCGCTGTCCAGCTCGGGTGCAGCCGGATGTCGGTGACGGTGAGCAGGTCGCTGCCCATCAACGCGGCGTCGTTCGGCTTCATCACCGCCTTCACGGTGACTGCGGCGGCGCCCGCTTGCCGCGCTGGATCCACACAGTGCGCGGCGGTGACCAGCGACCTCGAACCAATCAACGTCGCCGAGCAGACGGTGTTGCCGACGACCGCGCCCCCGCTGTTGGTGAACGTCATCGCAATCATGAACACGTCGGGCACGGCGGCGCCTGCGTCGACGCTGCCACCCACGATTTCCTGCTGAACGGAACCCGACCTGGCCTCAGGGCCACACGCCGCCAACACCCCGAACAGCAGGCAGGCGCGCCTCACCCGTCGGCCACCCGCCACAGGTACCAGGCGGCCACGGTGCGATACGGCGCCCAGCGTTCGCCGTGAATCCGCAGCTCTTTCGCCGTCACCATCTCTTTCTTCTTCGCGAGCAGGCTGAACCCCTTGCGGACGCCGAAGTCGTCGACAGGCAGCACGTCGAGTCGGCCGAGATGAGACATCAACACCATCTCGACTGTCCACCGGCCGATGCCCCGCACCTGCGTGAGCCGGTCGATGATTTCTTCTTCGGGCAGCGTGTGCAGCACCTTCGCCGAAGGCACCGTGCCGTCGAGCACCTTCGCCGCGAGGTCTTTGATCGCCAGCGACTTCGCTTCCGACAGCCCACACGCGCGCATCGTCGTCATTCGAGCCCGCTTCACCTGCAGCGGCGTGGGCCAGTCACCCTTGCCGACACGGTCTTTGAAGCGCTGAAGAATCGACTCGGCGGCTTTGCCGTGAAGCTGCTGGTGACAGATGGAACGCGTCAGCGCCTGAAACGGCTCGAAGTCCTTCGACCGCTTGAGCGTGCACCGGCCGGCCTTCGCGATGATGGTCGCAAAGCGGGGGTCGTTCTGGGCCAGGTGCCACTCGGCAGCTCGCAACTTCGCAGGGGTGCTCAAAGCCCGAGGAGTGTGCCCCGATTCGGCTATGCTCTGCGCGCGCAAAATGACCTCTCCCACTGCAGCGCGGGTTCCTGGAAAAATTCTCGTCATCGACGACGACAAATCGGCGCGCCTGCTGCTCGAACGGGTGCTCAGCCGGGCCGGACACACCGTCACCCTCGTCGACAACGGGGAACAGGGGCTGACCCTGCTCTCGAAAGACGTCTACGACCTCATCATCACCGACAAGAACCTGCCGGGCATCGACGGCCTCGAGGTGCTGCGGCTCGCACGGCAGCAGATGCCGACGCTGCAGGCGATTGTCATCACCGGGTTCCCCACCCCGGAAACGAAGAGCTCGGCGCGCGACCTCGGCGTCTTCAGCTACGTCACCAAGCCCTTCGGCATTCTCGACATCCTCGGTACGTGCGACGGCGCCATCAGGGCGGCCCGGGGCGGATGAAGCGCGTCATCGTCATCGACGACGACGTCGAGATTAACGAGCTGGTCGGCAAGGTGCTCGTGCGCGCCGGCTACCAGGTTCGCACTGCGGCCAACGGTGACGACGGGCTGTTGCTGCTCAACGATTTTCCCGCCGACCTGATGATTGTCGACAAGAACCTGCCGCGCATGCACGGCGCCGAAGTCATTCGCGAGGCCCGCCGCCGCTTCCCGTTCATCGCCGTCATTCTCATCACGGCCTTCCCCGAGCCCTTCGCCCTCGGCCCCGAACGCCTCAATGGCTACCTTGGCAAGCCGTTCAAGAGTTTGAAGGCGATCGAAGATGCGGTGACGCAGGCGCTCGACTCGGCAGAGGAAATCAAACGCCGCGACGAGCTCAAGACGCGGCTTTCGCAGGTCGTGGCCGAGCTGACGCCCGGAGCCAAGAAGCGCCCGTGAGCTGGGACCGCGATGGCCTGATCGCCGCGGTCGCGCTGGTCAGTGGACTCGCAGCATCCGTGCTCCTCGTGTGGGACCCACAGGACGCGCATGGCAGCGAAATCGATGCGCGGGTCGTCGGCACGTTGAGCTTCAGCTCGGCCGACGTGCAGCGCCGCCCGGCGAATCGGTTGGGCTGGGGCGCGCTGGGCCGTGGCGATGCCGTGCACGAGCTCGACGCGATCTTCGTGCCCCCCGGCGTCGAGGCAAAGGTCACCTTCAAAGACGGCACCCAGCTCGAGCTCGACGAACGTTCGCTGGTCGTCATCGACGCCTCGCGCAGCGGCCGCCGCAACGTGTCGATTCGCCAGGGCAGCGTCGAAGGCAGCGCTGGAACTGCTGGGCTCGCCCTCACCACCCCGCGCGGCGTCGCGCAGCTGTCGCCCCAGTCGCAGGCCATCGTCGACGTGAAGGCCGATTCCGTCGCGATGGCGGTGACGAAAGGCGATGGCCGCCTGGGAGACACCGCGCTGGCCGACGGCGAGCGCGGCAACCTCGACGCCACGGGCACGCAGGCGCTGGGAAGGTGGCCGGTGTCGCTGACCGTGCCGGTACGAAGCCAACGGCGATTTTTTGTCGCCGAGCCGCCGCCCATCGTCTTCGAATGGCTGGGCGCCGCGCCCGATGCGCGGCTGCAGGTGGCCCGCGATCGCGGCTTCGCCTTCGTGCTCGAAGAACGTGCGGCCGGTGACGGCAGCTACACCTTCCGGGGAGGCGCGGGCGTCTTCTGGTGGCGCGTGGTCGACGACGCCGGGCAGCCACTGTCGGAATCGCGGCGCTTCACCGTGCTCGAAGACGTGCCCC
>JAYUXE010000542.1:0-1869 GCA_043753165.1 Archangiaceae bacterium
CGGTTCCCGGTGCTGAGCCCGACCGGCATCTTCTCGCTCGATCTGCCGGCGGGGGTCTGGCGCGTCGAGGCGCAGGCCGATGGGTACGCGGACGCGGCAGCGATGACGGTCGAAGTGCGCGGCGTCGAGGCCGAGGTGCGCTTGTCGATGCTGCCCGCGGGGCCCGTGCGGGGGGCGGTGCGCGACGCGACGAATCGCCTGCCCATTCGTGGCGCGACGGTCACGATCATCCGCACCGGGGGGCCGCCCGGACAACAGTTCCGCAACCTCGGCCGCAGCGGGGCAGGGCAGACGGACGGCAACGGTGAATTCTTCGCGCAGTCGGTGGCGCTGCCGGCGACGATCGAGATTCGACACCCGACGTATGCGACGGCGTGGGTCGCGGCTCCGGCGGCGGGCGCACGCGTCGAGGTGCTGATGAACCCCGGCAAGCCCGAGCCCAAGACCGACCGGCTCACCGAGTACGAAGGCGTCGGCATGCAGCTGTCGGGCGACAAGGATCGCGCGTGGATCGCGCAGGTCTACGAAAACAGCCCGGCCGAGACTGCGGGCATTCAGAATGGCGATGTGCTGGTCGCGATCGATGGGCGGCCCGTCGTCGTCGCCGGGAACCTCGAGGCCGTCGTGAAACAGATCATCGGGCCGGCGGGGTCGGTGGTGCAGATTACCGTTCAACGCAACGGCGAGACCCTGCAATTCTCCGTGCGGCGCCGCGCGATCACGCTGTAGCCGCGCAAACGACCTACGCCATCTTCCGCTTCTTCTTGTCCTTCCTCGACTGCCGCGCGGGCTCTTCCTTCATCAGCACGGAAGGCAGCGGGGTTCCATCGGGCAGGGGCGTCTCGGCGACGGGCGCTTCGGTCGGCAGGGCGGGAAGCCGGACGACGAAGGTGGTGCCCTCACCGACCTTGCTCTGCACGGCAATCGACCCACCGTGGTTCTTCACGATGCGCTGGCAGATCGCGAGCCCGAGGCCGGTGCCCTTCGACTTCGTGGTGAAGAACGGCACGAAGATGTGCAGCTGCTGATCGTTGGGGATGCCCGGCCCATTGTCGCTGACATCAATCTCGACGAACTCGGCCCCGCGAAGCTCACCAAACCTTTCCGGCTTCAGCGTGCGGATCACGATCTCGCCCTTCCTTTCGCCCAGCGCCTGCCGCGCGTTCTGCACGAGGTTGATGAGCACCTGCTTCAGCTGCTCGGCGTCGCCGTCGATCTTGCTCAGCGCGTCGCCCAGCTCGACGTTCAACGAAATGTGGGTCGGAAAATCGTTTTGAATCAGCCGCACCGTGCGGGTGACGACCTCGTTCAGATCCGTCACGCCGAAGCTCTGCTTCAGGGGCCGTGAGTAGTCGAGGAACGCGGTCACCACGCCGTTCAACCGGTTCACTTCCTCGACGATCACCTCGAGGAACTCGCCGTCTTCGCCCGGCAGCCGGCGCGGGTCGAGGCACTGCGCGGCGCCCTTGATCGCCCCCAGCGGATTGCGAATCTCGTGCGCCAGACCGGCCGACATCTCGCCCAGCGCGGCGAGGCGATCGCGCTCGCGCATCCGTTCATACAGCTTTGAGTTCTCGACCACCGTCGCCAGCCGTTCGGCCAGCTCGAGGATCAACGCGATCTCGTCCGACGCGAACGCCTCTGGCACGCGCTCGTCCCAGAGATTCAAGAACCCGATCACGCGATCATTGCCCACCAGCGGCACCGTGATGCCCGCCTTCATCAGCTGCAGCGCCGCGCGCACGTCGTTCAGCCGCTTGATCTCTTCACGCGTGCGCTTCAAGTCCGTCGGCTGTTGGCGAAGCTCGATTGCCCGCCGTTCGACCGTCTCGAGCAGCTGCGCCTTTTCCGTGCGCGACAGCAGCGACC
>JAYUXE010000543.1:0-10349 GCA_043753165.1 Archangiaceae bacterium
CGGTAGAACCACCCTGTAGCGCCGTAGACATTCGAAAAAGCGGGCTGATATCTTGCGGCCTTCCCCGTTCCGACTTTGACTGACACGAAATGATGGACCCGAGCAGCCGCCCCCCGCGCAAGGTCGCGATCGCCGATCACATCTGGGAAGCCTTTGAAGAAATGGCTTCACAGATGGGGTCTGAGCGGGATGCGCTCATCAACCAGGCGATGTTCATGTTCGCCCGGCTGAATGGATTCATCGAGTCGGACAAAGCGGCGCCGCTGGCGAACGCTCCGGCGGCGAAGGGCAATGGGGGCGCAGCGACGGCCCGACCGAATCCGGCCGCTCCGCAGCGCAACGCGCCGCCGGTGCTTGCGCCGGTCAAAGATCCCCCGCGCCGTCCCGAGCCGCCGTCGCAGAAGCTCGATGATGATCCTGTGCGCCGCGAGGTCGCCGAGCGCGTCCTCGAGACCGCCGCCGAGCTCGAACGGCTGATCAAGGGCAAGAACAACCAGAGCCAGAACCTCGACGACTCGTCGCCCGAAGCGCCCGCCGATGACGACATGGGCGGCGTCGATGTCGAAGAGCCCTCGGTCGATTCGTCGGCCGGCCCTGCGTTGTACTTGATGGCGGAAGGCGGCGAGCTCGACCGCATCGCGAAAGATCGCTTCGTGATCGGCCGCGGCAAGCACTGCGACTTCGTGATCAACTCGGGCAAGGTCTCGCGCGAGCACGCAGTCATTCTTCGCGACGGCAACGAGTTCTTCATCGAAGACCTCGGCAGCAGCAACGGCACCTGGTTCAACAAGCAGCGAATCAAGCGCCGCAAAGTGGAAGACGGCGACGAGTACTTCATCTGCAGTGAGAAGGTGAAGCTGGTCTTCCGCTAGTCGCTTGGACCCCAAACACACCCTCTGGATCCTGCTGGCGATCGCGCTCGTGATCTCCGTCGTGACCGACGTGGTGAGCCGGCGAATCCTCGATGTGGTGACGTACCCCACCATTCTGCTGGCGCTCGTGCTGCGCGGGTACCCGTTCGACGCGATTGGTGATGCCGAGCACGGATTGTTGTCGGGCCTGCTCGCCGCGGGTGCTTCGGCTGGATTTTTCGCCGTGCTTGCGTGGAGAGGCGGTGCCTTTGGCTGGGGCGACGTGAAGCTGGTGGCGGCGGTCGGCGCCGTCTTCGGCTACCCGTTGATCATGGGGGCTCTTCTTTTCATTTCACTTGCGGGGGCGTTGCAGGCGATCGTCACGCTCATCTGGCAGGGAGCAGTCTGGGATACGGTGCGAGCCGTCGGACTGAAATGGGGGAAGCGGCTCAAGCTGTCGAAGGACGTCGTTCAAAGTCCTTCGCGTCACATCCCGTACGGAGTAGCGATCGCCTTGGGAAGTTTCTGGGCCATGTGGTGGGACACGTCGAACCCGTAGTTCACGAGGGTATGCCGAATGCGTTTTTCTGGTCTGACCGGGCTGGCCACAACCGTTGTTCTGCTGACGACTTCTGCTGCGATGGCGCAGGAAGGCGGCAGCATCAGCCTCGGCGTCGGTACGCAGCGGGTGCTCACGATTCCGGGCATTCAGCGGGTCGCCGTCGGTGACCCGGCGATCGCGGACGTCAAGACGATCGGCAACAACCAGCTGCTCGTCATCGGATCCAGCGAAGGCAAGACGACGCTGCTGATCTGGAAGGGCTCGGGCCAGCGCATCAACTACCTCGTCTCGGTTCGCAAGCAGGACCCGAACGAGGTGATCGGCGAGATCAAGAAGCTGCTGGGCGAGATCGAAGGCGTGACCGTGAGAATGGTCGGCGACCGCATCTACCTCGATGGCCAGGCGTACACGCAGGCGGACGCAGACCGCATCGACCAGGTCGTCGGGCTGTACCCGAACGTGAAGAGCTTCGTGAAGATCGCTCCGAACGCGAAGAAGCTGGTCGCACAGAACTTGAACGCGGCGTTCCAGAAGGCGGGCCTGAAGAACGTCCAGGCGAACGTCGTCGGCTCGACGATCTTCCTCGAAGGCTCGGTGGAATCGCAGCAGGACCTTCAGAAGGCCGAGCTCATCACCAAGGCGATTGGCGAGAAGGTTGAGAATCTGCTGGTGGTCGGCATCAAGCGCATGATCTTGAGCGAAGTGCAGTTCGTCGAAATCCGCCGCGACTCGAAAGATCGTTACGGCATTCGGTACCCGACGGACATCTCGGGCAGCGCGGGCGCGAACTTCAACTTCACGAAAGATCTCTTCCCCGGCACGTTCGCGGAAGGCTCGTCGGCCTACCGCATCGGACTCACGTCGGGCATGGCGATCGGCTTCCAGAACAACGACGGCTACGGCCGCCTGCTCGCTCAGCCGAAGCTGGTGTGCGCCAGCGGTGAAAAGGCCGAGTTCATCTCGGGCGGCGAAGTACCGATTCCGCTGATCACGAACAACCAGTTCACCGTCGAGTACAAGCCGTACGGCGTCATCTTGAAGCTGCGCCCCACGGCAGACCGCAGCGGCAACATCCAGACGGAAGTCGAAGCCGAAGTCTCTGAAATCGACTTGTCGGTCGCCGTCTCGATTGGTGGCTCGGCGTCCGTGCCCGGCTTCCGCAAGCGCGCGGTGAAGACCAACGTCACGGTTCGCCACGGTGAGACGATCGTCCTGTCGGGCGTGTTCAGCCACGACGAACAGAAGCAGGTCAGCAAGCTGCCCGGCCTGGGTCACATTCCGATCATCGGCGAGCTCTTCAAGAACCGCGCGTTCGACACCACCAAGCGCGAGCTCGTCATCTTTGTCACCCCCCGCATCGTGAACCCCGACTCGGACAAGATCCGCACGATCATCGAAGACGTGAAGAGCCGGTACAAGCAGGCGCGCGGCGAAGTGAACTTCGGCATCTTCGACTGATCTTTTTGGGGACGAGCGCCCGGGCCCATTTCGGGCGGCTCGGTCAACTGGACGCACAAGTAGGATTCCGCTCTCCTTTCCAGTGCTTGGAGCTGGTCGTGGGGCGTTGGTAGAGTGCACGCCATGTTTCTGATCACCCTGGTGGAGAAGGGCGGCGGCGGCGAACAGTCGCTCACCTTCGAAAAGGCCGAAGTGACGATCGGCCGCCTTGCTGGCAACGACATCGTGCTCGGCAAGGGCAACGTCTCGAAGTACCACTCTCGCTTCGTTCTGAAGGACGGCAAGTACATCGTGGTCGACATGCAGTCGACGAACGGAACCTTCGTCAACGGGAAGAAGATCGCGGCGCCGCAGGTCGTCAAGCCGACCGACAAGATCTACATCGGCGACTACATTCTCAACGTCGAGGCGCCCCCGGACGACGAACAGCCTGCCGACGAGGAATACGCCGAGGACGAACAGCCGGCCGACGAAGAATACGGTGACGACGAGCAGCCCGAAGAAGGCGCCGAAGAAGATTTCGAGGAAGAAGAAGAGCCCCGCGAAGAGACGCGCGCGCCCGAGCCGAACAAGCGGATGCCGGCGTCGATGGCGAACGCATTGTCGAAGCGGAAGAGCAAGGTCGACCCCGCGGTCGAGGCGTACGCCCGGTTGCAGAAAGACATCCACGATCGCTTGATCGAGTACCTCGACCTGCGCCGCCTGGACATGGATCGCCTGGGCGACGAGGAGCTCTGGCGCCGCACCGAAAAGGCGATTCGCGACATCCTCGACCAGATGGACTCGGACGGCGAACTGCCCGAGGAAATCGACCGCGAGGGCCTGCTCACCGACGTGCTCAACGAGGCGCTGGGCCTCGGGCCGCTCGAGGCGTTTCTGGCTTCCGATGAGATCTCGGAAATCATGGTGAACCACGCCAACCAGATCTACATCGAGAAGCGCGGCAAAATTACCCTGAGCGACAAGATCTTCTCGTCGAACCAGGCGGTGCTGGGCGTGATCGAGCGAATCGTCGCTCCGATTGGCCGGCGCATCGACGAGTCGAGCCCGCTGGTCGACGCCCGCTTGAAAGACGGCAGCCGCGTGAACGCGATCATCCCTCCGCTCGCGCTCAAGGGGCCTTGCATCACGATTCGCAAGTTCAAACGCGACGCGCTGAAGATCGAAGATCTCATCAAGTTCAAGACGATGACGGCGCAGATGGCCGAGTTCATCGAGATGTGCGTGAAGGCGCACAAGAACATGGTCATCTCGGGCGGCACGGGCTCGGGAAAAACGACGACGCTGAACATCATCAGCAGCTTCATTCCCGATGATGAACGCATCATCACCGTCGAAGACGCCGCCGAGCTTCAGCTGCCCCAGGATCACTGGATTCAGCTCGAGTCGCGCCCGCCCAACCTCGAAGGCAAGGGCGCGATCACGATTCGCGACCTGGTGAAGAACTGCTTGCGCATGCGGCCCGACCGCATCGTCGTCGGTGAATGCCGCGCGGGTGAGACGCTGGACATGCTGCAGGCGATGAACACGGGCCACGACGGTTCGCTGACCACGTTGCACGCCAATACGCCGCGTGACGCGCTGGCCCGCATGGAAACGATGGTGCTGATGGCCGGTATGGATCTGCCGGTGAAGGCGATTCGGGAACAGATCGCGAGCGCCGTGCACCTCATCGTGCAGCAGACTCGGTTCTCGGACGGCAGCCGGCGCCTGAGCTACATCACCGAGATCTCGGGGATGGAAGTCGACATCGTCACGCTGCAGGACATCTTCTATTTCAAGCAGGAAGGGTTCACCGAAGACGGCAAGGTGCGCGGGCGTTACGTCGCGTCGGGCTTCGTGCCGAAGTTCTACGACGAGCTTCAGCGCCGCGGCATCCCGGTGAACATGGGCATTTTCCGCGAGGATTAATTCTTGGCCGCGATCGTCATCCGCTACCCCGACGGCACCGAGCAGGAACACGAGCTCGCCGGGCAGCTCACGGTGGGCCGCGCCGACGGCAATGATCTCGTGCTCGCCGAGGGTGGCGTGTCGCGCAAGCACGCCCGGTTCTTCACCGAAGGCGCCGAGGTGATGGTCGAAGACACCGGCTCGGCGAACGGGACCTTCGTCGACGGCGAAAAAATCGAAGGGCCGACGAAGATCGGCTCTCGCGCGCAGGTCGTCATCGGCGACTACGAAATCAAGCTGAAGGGCAACGGTGCGGCGTCGACGAGCGAGCGTCCACGGTCGAAGGCCAGTGCCAAAGGTCCAATTCCGCAGAACCCGGGTGGCACCGAACGGACGACGGCGCAGAAGGTGGTGAAGCCGCCGCGCGCGACGACGACGATGCCGCAGATCAAGAACGATTCCGCCGCCGGGGCTGCGCTCGCCAAGCGCACGAAACCGTCGGGCGCGTCGGCGGCGTCAGGGCCAGTGCTGCGCGGGCTCACGGGCCCGTTCATGAACAAGAGCTTCCCGCTCAAAGGCACGATGGTGGTCGGCCGGGTGGCGGGTACCGACGTGCAGCTCGAAGACGACTCGGTGAGCCGCCGGCACGCCGAAGTGGTGATGGCCGGACGCACGGTCGTGCTGAAAGATCTCGGCAGCGCGAACGGTACGACGGTGAATGGCCAGCCGTTGACGGGCGAAGTGACGTTGAAGCCCGGCGACATCATTCAGTTCGGCGTGGTCGAGATGGCGTACGAGAACGGCGCCGGCTCGGGGCTGTCGAAGCGGCCTTCGGGTGGAAGGCCTGCTGCGCGTGGTGGCCGTCGCCCGCCGATCGCCGAAGACGATGATCCGTCGGGCACGTTCGAAGGCTCGTCGGCGGGGCTCGACCCGCGAAAAAAGAAGCTGCTGATTGGCGCAGGCGTCGGGCTCGCGCTGGTGGCGGGCGGCGCGCTGGCGTTCGCATTCTGGGGCCCAGGCACGGAGGCCGGCCCCGACCCGATCAAGCGCCCGATGGTCGCGTCGCTGACGGTCGAACAGCAGATCGACGAGTACCTGTCACAGTGCCGGCAGTTTTCCTCGGTCGATCTCGGCGAGCCCAACTGGGAAAAGGCCGAGTCGAACTGCAAGAAGGTGCTCGACCTCGAGCCGATTCACTCGGAAGCGAACCAGCTGCTCGCGCGCATCAAGATCGAACGCAAGTGCGAGGACAACTTCAACAAAGCCAAGAAGCAGCTTTCCCGCCTGCGTGAAGACGACGCGCTGGACGCGCTGAAGGAAATCACCAACGCGTGCAGCTACTACATCAAGGCCCTTCCACTCGTGAAGGAGGCGATGGAGGCGGTGAAGAAGCGCGTCGGCCAGGAGTGCAAGGAGTACAGCAACAACGGGAAGATCGCCGAGGCCCTGAAGCCATGCGAACGGTACATGTCGTTCGCCTGCCAATCGATGAAGGCCGACGATCTGTATCCCCCCGCGCTGAAGGTGCTGTGTCTGAACGGCGGCGGCAAGAACTGCTGGAAGCCGAAGGACCCGATGTACGTGAACCTGTTGAAGGCGCGGCTGTCGGCGGATCCAAAGGGTCCACCCTGGAAGTGCGAACGGATCACCATCTACCCGGTCGAGAACAACGAGGCGTCGGGGCAGATCAAGGAACAGCGCGACATCTTCGTGAGCCTCTACAAGGCGAAGGAATTGTCGGACGCGGTCAGCTTGTACTTCGCCGGGAAGGCGACCGAAGGCATGGCCTCGCTGCAGAACCGCGTGGTGAACAACATCGAAAAGGCGCCGCTGCACGAGCAGGCGAAGAACCTGGGCAAGCAGATCACCACCGTCGAGCAGCTGTACAAGGCAGGGCAGGGCGAGCTCGGGAACAACCGGCCGGACAAGGCACACGATTTCTTCAGTGAGGCGTTGGTGGTTGACGAGCAGCTGGTGCTGGGCCCCGAGAAGTCGGCGCTTTCGATGGAAAAGAAGAAGAAAGACCTCGACAAGCTGACCAGCTACTACCGGCGCAACATCAACCAGGACATGGCGTCGTCCTGCTACGCGCGCGGCAAGGATCTGATGGACCGCCAGGATCGCCGGCAGGCCTGCAAGATCTGGAAGATGGGATTCTCTTACTGGCGCGGCAACACCGACCTGCTGCGCGCCGTCACGAACGTCTGCACGCAGGAAGCGGCGCGGCGGCTCGAGGCGGCGAGTAACTGTGAGGATCTCGACGTGGTGCTCGAGTTCGCGGTCGATGGCGACGGGCACAAAGAACAGGTCGAGAAGAAGAAGGAAGAGCTGCACTGCGTCGCCGCCGCTCCGTAAGGCTGTTAAGCCTCGGAGCATGAGCGGCACTGATCAGGGCGATTTGTTCGGCCACGCGCCGGTGGCGGCGCCGAAGGGCAGAAAGAAGGCAGGCGACGCGACGAAGCAGGCGTTGGCCCCGGTCATTCAGGAAGGGCCTAAGGCGATTACGCTGGTCGACGCCTCCGGCTTCATCTTCCGCGCGTACCACGCGTTGCCGGGGCTCACGACCTCGCGGGGCGTGGGCACGCATGCGGTGCTGGGCTTCACGCGAATGCTGCTGAAGCTGATGCGTGAACGGCAGCCCGGCTACCTGGCCCTGTGCTTCGACAAGAACAGCCGCAAGGGGCGGCTGGCGATCGACCCGAACTACAAGGCGACGCGCGAGGCCCCGCCGCCCGATCTGTTCGCGCAGGTGGCGCTCATTCGTAGGGTGGCCGACGCGCTGGCGCTGCCAATCATCGAGTTCGATGGGTGGGAAGCGGACGACGTGATCGCGACGCTGGTGAAGCGCGCGCGGGCCGAGGGCTACCTGTCGCGGGTGGTGACGTCGGACAAAGATTTTCTGCAGCTGGCGGCCGACGACGTCGAGCTCTACGACCCGATGAAAGATCGGATCCTCGACGAGGCGTATTCGATCGAACGGTACGGGGTGAAGCCGTCGCAGATGCGCGACTACCTGGCGCTGGTCGGCGACGCGATCGACAACATTCCGAAGGTGCCGGGCATCGGGCCGAAGACGGCGCAAGACCTGATCAAGCAGTTCGGCAACGTCGAGACGCTGCTGACCCGGCTGCCCGAAGTGACGAAGCCGAAGATTCGCGAGTCGCTGGTGGCCAACGCGGATCAGCTGCGCATGGCGTACGACCTGGTCGGCTTCCGGGCGGATCTCGATTTGCCGATTCCGCTGGAAGCGCTGAAGCGGGGCGAGATCCACCAGGCCGACGCGCGCGCGTTGTTCACCGAGCTCGAGTTCTACCGGTTGATTTCCGAGATGCCGTCGGCGCCGGCGACTCCGCTGGTGCATGAAGTGACGGTGGTGAAGGACGTGGCGGCGCTGACGCTCGTGGCCGAGGCGCTGGCAAAGGTGGAAGTGGTGGGGTTCTCGCCGCACTTCGAAGGCCTGGCGCATTCGGCGGCGCTGTTGGGCCTCGGCATCAAGACGGAAGACGCGTGCTGGTACGTCGACGTGCCGGCGGTGGGCCGTCAGGAAGTCGGACGCGTGCTGGGGCCTTCGGTGTCGCGGCCGGCGATGACCGCGGTGGCGCATGACGGCAAGGTGTTGCTGCACTTGCTGCACTCGGTCGGAATCACGCCGGGCGCGGTCGATGACGTCGAGCTGATTTCGTACCTGCTGAACCCATCGCGCAAAGAACACGCGCTGCTGGACCTCGCGCGCGAACGGCTGCGCGTCGAGCTGCCGATGGAAGGTGATGCGTCGATGGTGCACGGGGCCGCGGCCGACGCGGTGTTGCGCCTGCGCAAAGAAGTATGGACGGAGGCCGAAGGGGTGGGGCTCGCGGCGTTTGCGCGTGAGCTCGAGCTGCCGCTGATGCGCGTGCTCGAGAAGATGGAAAGGGCCGGGGTGATGATCGACCCGAACGCGCTCAGCGAGATGTCGACGCAGGTCGAGGGGATGGTGAAGACGCTGTACGCCGACGTGGTGCGCATCGCGGGCAAGGAATTCAACGTCAGCAGCCCGACGCAGCTGGCGCAGGTGCTGTACGACGATTTGAAGCTGCCGGTGCTGAAGCGCACGCGCACCGGGCCGTCGACGGATCACGAGGTGCTCGAGAAGCTGGCCGAGCAGCACCCGCTGCCTCAGGCGATCATCGAGTACCGCAACGCGAGCAAGCTGAAGAGCACGTACCTCGACACGCTGCCGAGGCAGATCGCCGCAGACGGGCGCATTCGGACGACGTTTCACCAGGCGGCGACGGCGACGGGGCGGCTCACGTCGTCGGATCCAAACCTTCAGAACATCCCCATTCGCACCGAGCTCGGTCGATCGATTCGCAAGGCCTTCGTCGCAGAGCCCGGCTGGTCGCTGGTGTCGGCCGACTACAGCCAGATCGAGCTTCGAATTCTCGCGCACGTCTCACTGGATCCGTCGTTGATCGCAGCGTTTCACAGCGAGGTCGACGTGCACCGCCGCACCGCGGCCGAGGTCTTTTCGATCGAGCCAGCGGACGTGACGGACGTGCAGCGGCGCACGGCAAAGATGATCAACTACGGCATCGCGTACGGGCTGGCGGCGCAGGGGCTGTCGCTGAGGCTTCGTATTCCGGCCGACGAGGCGCGCAGCATCATCGCAAGGTACTTCGAACGGTTCCCGGGCATTCGCGGGTACATCGACAACACCATCGAGCAGGCGCGGAAGCAGGGTTACGTCGAGACGATCTTCGGGCGGCGGCGGTACATGCCGGACATCGTGAGCAAGAACCGGAACATCGCGATGGCGGCCGAACGGGCGGCGATCAACATGCCGATTCAGGGCACGGCGGCCGACCTGCTGAAGCGGGCGATGCTGAAGGTCGACGGGATGATCGAGGCCCGGGGGCTGAGCGCGCGCATGCTGCTGCAGGTGCACGACGAGCTGCTGTTCGAGTGCCCCGAGGGTGAGATCGAGGCGACGCAGGCGTTGGCCCGGGAAGTGATGCAGGGGGCGGCCGAGCTGAAGGTGCCGCTGATCGTGGACGTGGGCTCTGGCAAGTCGTGGGCGCTGGCACATTAGTTTTTGGGTGGTAAGTCAGGCCCAATGCACGTCATTCGAGGCGAGTCCCGCGAGTCGCCCAGCGGGCTGGTGACGGGCCTTTCGGAGAAGCTGAACGAGCTCGAGCAGGCGGTGGCGCGTCAGGCCGAGCGCTTTACGGCGGTGCTCGACATCGGGACGCAGATTTCAGCGGCGCGCGACGTCGACGATCTGTTGCGGCTGGTGATGGATCGGCTGACGGCGTTGCTGGGGGCCGAGGCCTCGACGCTGTTCATGGTCGACGAGGCGACGGGCGAGCTCTGGTCGCGGGTGCTGTCGGGCTCGACGCTGAAAGAGATTCGCATTCCGGTGAACGCGGGCATCGCGGGCAACGTGGTGAGCTCGGGGAAGACGCTGCTGCTGGCCGACGCGTACGCGGACATCCGGTTCAACCCGGAAATCGACCGGCAGTCTGGGTTCCGGACGCGGTCGATGATCGCGGCTCCTTTGCGCCACGTCAGCGGTCGAATCCTCGGGGTGGTCGAGGTGCTGCACCGCAAGG
>JAYUXE010000544.1:0-1868 GCA_043753165.1 Archangiaceae bacterium
GCCTGCTCGTTGCGCAGCTTGGTCACGGCCTGCGCGGGAAGCACGACCTGGGTCTCGTTGCCAGGCAGCACCACCGTCCACACCGCGACGTTGCCGGCGGCCGTCGGCTTCAGAATCTGCACCTGGTGAATGTCGGCCGCGGGGCCCGGGTCGAGCGTCCACGACAACGTGCCGTTGAACACCCCGCCTGAGGGCTGGGTGATGTTCGGAGCCGGCAGCATCGGCCCGATGGTGACGCCCATCGCCAGGTCGCCCGGCTGGCGGCGGAAGTAGTAGCTGACGGGGTAGGCGCTGGTGCCCGCGCACTCGTTCAGAAAGATGAAGTTGCTGCCGTCGAGCCGCGGGAAGTTGGGGAACGTGTGCGTCGCCTGCGCGCCGAAAATCGAGCTCGCCGTCGCGGTGCCCGTGTTCCAGTTGTTCGGGTTCGGAATGAAGCCTTCGGCGCCGAGGTCAAGCCACGCGTAGAGCGAGTTCGTGCCCGGCTCGTTGCCGAACGGGCCACCCGGGAAGGTCAACGGCGAGTCGATGGTCACCGGCACCGACAGGTCGAGGTGCATGTCGAGAATGATGTCCTGGTTCACCGCGGGGTTGTCGGCAGAGGTGCTGATGGCCCGGCGAACGCCCATCAAGAACGGCACGAACGAAGACGCGGCGGTGTTCGCGATGCCGAGCACCGCGTAGGTCGCATGCAGACCCGCGTTGGTGAAGACCAGGTACTCGCCGCCTTCCGCCACCACCTGCCACTTCTCACCCGCCTTGTTCGGTACGCCCCCCAGCGGAGGCCCACTGAACAGCGATGGCGCTGCGACGAACACGCGCGCCTCGAGCTTCTCGCCCTGCACCAGCGGCCGCGGCGCCTTGAAGCCCGTGACGCGGCCGGCAATCTGCGAGCGCGGAGGAGCCGGCGGCGGCGGGCCCGGGTTTCCTTCACCCCCGCCCGTGCGGCTGATGAAGACGGTCAGGTTCTCGGCGTTGACGTTGGTGACGGTGGCCGACTCGAAGCCGTCCTTGAACACCGTGACGACCTGCGCCTTCACGAGCGAGGGGTCCGAAAAAGTCAGCTGCCCGCGCGCGTCGGTGGTGCCCTGGTACGGCGTATTCGGGTCGGTGCCGAGCACCACGGTCGCGAGCGGCACGGGCGAGCCATAAAAGCCCCGCGTGCCGTCGAGGACGCTGATGTTGAGCGTGCCGGTGAGCGGCCCACCCGAGAGCCCGCCCGAGATGCTGCGCGGGTCGTAGTACGAGAAGCCACCCGGCAAATCGTCATGCACGGTGAGGCGGGCGACTTGAACGTCGACGACTCCGGCGGCATCGCCCTTCGGGGTGCGAACGGTCGCGCTGTGGCTGTCGACGATTTTGACGTCCTTCGCCTTGTACGCGCCGAACGAGAAGGTGACGCCATCGCGAAAGCCGGCGCCGAGCACCGTAACGAGCGTGTTACCGGCGAGCGCTCCACGTTCGGGCTGCACGCGGCCAATCGACAACGGCTCTTCGAACGTGAACGCCGCGGGCAGCACGGCTTCGTTCTCGGGGTCGGCGGCTTCACGGACGCGAATGTCGCTGGCCGCGCCACCCGAGCCGGCAGAGGTCGTGACCTGCAGCGACGTCTCGCCCGTGACGGTGCCCGCGGTTCCAGCGAGCGCGCCGAAGAACGCGAGCGCATCAGAAGGAAGCGCAGTGCCCGTCACGGTGGCAATGGTGCCGCCGGCAGAAGGCCCAGAAGACGGAGCGACCCCGGTGATGCCCAGCCGCCACGTGAACCCCTGCATCAGCGTCGCATTCGCGGCCCCTGCAGTCGCAACGACGTCCGACCTGCGAGGCGCCGCACCCCGCGCAGGCACCGTGACGACCGCGGTCGAGAAGGTGCG
>JAYUXE010000545.1:0-1868 GCA_043753165.1 Archangiaceae bacterium
TCTGAAGTTCCCGTTCGTCGCTCCGGAAATCATGCTTGGGCCGTTGACGGTGCGCGCGTTCAACACCGGCTTTTATTGGAAGCACCTGCCGAAGAAGAAGGAAGGGATCATCGACCCCTACGCCTTCATCTACCCGCTCGACTTCGTGCGCGACTGGAACCTGATGTACGGCCGTCGCGGCTTCACGCAGTACCAGTGCGTGCTGCCCGAGTCCGCCGGCGTCGACGTCGCCCGCCGCTTCCTCGAGGTGCTCACCGCGCGCGGCGGGGCCAGCTTCTTGTGCGTCATCAAGGACTGCGGGCCCGAAGGCGCGGGCATGCTCAGCTTCCCGATGAAAGGCATCAGCATCGCGATCGACATTGCGGTGCGGGATGACACCCAGGCGCTGGTCGACACGCTCAACGAGTTCGTCATCGGCGAGAAGGGCCGCATCTATCTGGCGAAGGATTCGTTCACGCGCGCCGATCACTTCCGGCAAATGGAACCGCGCCTCGAGAAGTTCCTCGCGGTTCGCCGCAAGTGGGACCCCGAAATGAAGTTCAGATCTGCGCAGTCGGTTCGGTTGTTCGGAGACCCGGCGTGAAGCGCGTCGCGATTCTCGGAGCCACCCGCGGCATGGGGCGTTCAATCGCCCGCGTGATGATCGAACGCGGAGACTCCGTGGCGCTGCTCGGCCGCGGCGCCGATGACCTGCTCAAAAGCGCCGCCGACCTTCGCGCCCGCGGCGCCAACGGCGGCACCATCAGCACGGCCGAGTGTGATCTCGAAAAGCCCCACGGTTTCCGCGCCGCGCTCGATTCGGCCGAGTCGGCGCTGGGTGGGCTCGATGTCGTCGTCGTGACCGCCGGCCTGTTCGCCACCCAGGACGCGCTCGAGAACGACGCCGTCCTCACGCAGAAGCTGCTCACCGTCGACTTCGCGAACACGGTCGTCTTCTGTGAAGAGGCGCGGAAGAAGCTGATGTCCCGCGGCGGAGGCACGCTGTGCGTCTTCAGCTCGGTCGCCGGCGATCGCGGCCGCAAGCCCGTGTTCATCTACGGTGCAGCCAAGGCCGGGCTCTCGGCCTACCTCGAAGGCCTCGACCACAAGTACCGCGCGCAGGGCCTCATCACCGTCTGTGTGAAGCCCGGGTTCGTTCGCACCGGCATGACCGAAGGCCTCAAGGTCCCGCCGTTCGCAGGCGAGGCCGATGACGTCGCAGTCACCGTCGTCGCCGGCATCGATGCCGGTTCCCCCGTCGTCTACGCCCCGCCCATCTGGCGCGCCGTCATGACCGTCATCAAGGCCATGCCCCGGTTCGTCATGCGGCGCGTCGGCTTCTGATTTCACTTCTGAACGCAGTACGTCGACGCGCCGTTCGCGATGTTCTTGCAGTCCCAGAAGCTCGGGCACTCGCCGAACGATTGACACACCTTGCTGCAGTAGCCCTGCACGTCGCCGGAGTTTCGGAAGAGGCACGCGTTGCCGGCGCAGTTTGCGTTGACGGTGCACGCGTCGGCGACCACGCCCTTCGTTGTCGGCGCGCAGACCTTGTTCTTGCAGTAGTTGCCCGTCGGACATTCGTCGTCGCGGCCGAACACGCACTCTGCGGGCTGCATCGTCCCGGACCCGCCGCCTGCGCCGGACGCCTGGCCGCCTCCAGCCCCCGTCGCCCGGCCGCCGCCCGCGCCGCCCTTTGGATCCACGCACGCTCCACCGGTGCAGACGCGATCGCCCTTACAGTCCGTATCCCGGGTGCACTCGTTCATCGCCGCCGGAACCGCACCGCCGCACGCGCACAGCACCATCACCGCCACAATCGCCTTCATCGTCCTGCCCCTTTGAATGGGAGCTCACGGCCCCGTTGTGCCGGTGGACAGGTCGACCCG
>JAYUXE010000546.1:0-10339 GCA_043753165.1 Archangiaceae bacterium
GTCGTGCTCAAGCGCATCGAAGGCGAGCCCTGGTCCGCTTTGATCAACAACGCGGACGCGGTGCGCACGCGCTTCGGGCTCGACCCACTCGAGTGGAACGTGTCGGTCGCCATCAACGTCTGCCGCGCGATGGGCTTCGCGCACCAGCGCGGCGTCATCCACCGCGACATCAAGCCCGGCAACGTGATGGTGGGCCAGTTCGGAGAGGTCTACCTGCTCGACTGGGGCGTCGCGGGCACGCTGGTCGCCGACCCGTCGGGCCTGCTCCCGTGCGTCGCCGAAGTGCCGTTTGCGGGAACGCTGAACTTCATGGCGCCCGAGCAGGTGCTCTCGCAGGTGTCGCACCTCGGCCCGTGGACGGACACGTACCTGCTCGGCGCCTGTCTCTACGCCGCCCTCTACGGCGCTGCGCCCCACGAAGGCATGTCTTTGGACGCGCGCTGCACGGCTGCGGCGCAACCCGTGGTGTGCGCCGAGACGCAATGGCTCGCGCGCGAGCTGGTGGCCATCGTGCGCAAGGCCCTGCAGCCCGAGCCGAGGGAACGGTACCTGACGGCGGACGAGCTGCGGGCGGACCTCGAGGCTTTTCTGCGCCATCGCGACGGGCGGCGCCTCACCGAGCGCGCGACGGCACAGGTGCTGTTGGCGCGGGTGGCCCGCGAGCGGGGTGACTTCGCGATGGCCGAAAGGTCGGCAGCCGAGGCCGAGTTCGGCTGCCGCGCGGCGCTCGAGCTGTGGCCTGAAGATCGAATGGCGCGCCGGCTGCTTGAAGACCTGGGGGCCGAGCGGGTGAGCGCCGCCCTCGAGACGGGTGACACCCAGGTCGCGGCCCGGCTGTTGGGCGGGCTGGCGTCGCCCCCGGACGGCTTGAGGGAAAAGGTGGCGGCGGCGGTGAGCGCCGAGGCCGCCACGCGCGAAGGGCTGGCGCGCATCGTTCGGGACGCCGACCGCTTCGTGGGGCTCTCCGTAAAGCGCTGGCTGTTGGCGGTGTTCGGGCTCGCGTGGCTCGCCTTCTGGTGGGCGATGGCATTTTGGCCACCCGCGTCCGCGCTGCCGGTGTTGGGCTTCTTCGCCGTCTGGGGCACGGCGGGGACGCTGACGGTGCTGCGCCTGCGGAAGTTGTTGCTCGAGCAGCGCCTCAACCGCGAAATGTTGCTGGTTCAGCTCGCGATGATTTGCGCGTCGATGGCGCTGGCGGTCGTCGGGCACACGTGGGGCCTGCCGGTGCCTCAAGTGCTCGGGCTGATGATGTTGGTGTGGTCGCTGGCCATGGCCGCCCTCGCGGCGATCATCGAGCCCGCGTCGTTGGTTCCGGCGATCGCCTGGATGGTTGCGTTTCTGGTCAGCGCCGTGTGGCCACCGGCGCTGCGGCCGTGCCTTTTCGCCGGCACGCTGGTGCACGTGGTCGGGCCGTTGATCGTGAGCCTGCGGCTGCGGCGCGCTTCCGTCGCAGGGTGACGGCGGCCTACCCGTCGCAGGCCCGGCGGCACGTGCCCACGCACTTCGACTTGTTGGAAGCGCCGTCGCACTTCTTGTTGCACCTGCGTTTGCAGTCGGTCGCGCTCTCAGACCGGGAAAGCGTGTCGTTGACATTGGCGTCGGGTGCCACGGCCGGACATGCGTCCCGCAGCGCTTCGACTTGCGGCGCACCGTCGTCGAACACTTCTTCGGAGCCTCCGCTGGCGAGCGCGGCTCCCGATCCTGAGCCACCTCACGTAGGCGAGCACCGCGACAGCGAACGCCCACAGGGGAATCGCCGCTTTGACCGGCCCGAGTGAGTGCCATTCGTTCACCAGCGAGAAGGCAAGTCCCAAGGCGACCGCCGCGAAAAATCGGCATCCGTCGCATCTTGCCTGAAAGCGAATCGGCGCCGCGTCGACGGGCGGAGCGCGTTAGATTTCGCGCGTTTTGGCCACCCCTTCCGAACCTTCCTCTACCGACGCCGGCTCGATTGCCGTCATCGGGATGTCTGGCCGTTTTCCCGGAGCCCGCACCGTGGCGCAGCTGTGGGCCAACCTTCGCGCGGGGGTCGAGTCCATTTCCCGGTACACCGAGGCCGAGGTGCTGGCTGCGGGGGAAGCGCCCGAGCTCGTCGCCGACCCCGCGTACGTCAAAGCCAAAGCCCGCCTCGACGACATCGACAAGTTCGACGCCGGTTTCTTCGGCATGAGCGCGCGCGACGCCGCCATCTACGATCCGCAACACCGCTTCTTCCTCGAGTGCGCGTGGGAAGCCTTCGAAGACGCGGGTTACGTCGGCGAACAGATTCGAGGTCCGGTCGGCGTCTTCGCCTCGTGCGGGATGAGCGAATACATGATCAAGAACGTGCTCACGAATCCCGAGATCGTGAGCTCCGTCGGCGAGTGGCTGATTCGCCACCTCGGCAACGACACCAACTTCCTCGCCACGCGCGTCTCGTACGAGCTCGACCTTCGCGGCCCCAGCTTCAGCGTGCAAACCGCGTGCAGCTCGTCATTGGTCGCGATTCACCTCGCCTGCCAGAGCCTGCTTGCCGGCGAATGCGACGCGGCGCTCGCAGGTGGCTCGACCATCAGCCCGGATCAGGACCGCGGCTACCTTTTCAAAGAAGGCGAGATTCTCTCGCCCGACGGCCACTGCCGCACCTTCGACGCGCAGTCGGCCGGCACCGTCATCGCCAACGCGACCGGAGCCGTCGTCCTCAAGCGCCTCGAAGATGCACGCCGCGATGGTGACCGCATCCTCGGCGTCATCCGCGGCTCGGCGATCAACAACGACGGAAAGGACAAGGTCGGGTTTCTCGCGCCCAGCGTGTCGGGCCAGGCGCGCGTCATCTCGGAAGCGCTCGCGATCGCCGGCGTCGACGCGCGCGACATCTCGTACGTCGAGGCGCACGGCACCGGCACGCTGGTCGGCGACCCCATCGAAATCGCCGGGCTCACCGAAGCCTTTCGCCAGACCACCGACGACACACAGTTCTGCGCCATCGGCTCGGTGAAATCGAACTTCGGGCACGCAGGGGAAGCCGCCGGCATCGGCGCGTTCATCAAGACGCTGCTCGCGCTGAACCACAAAGAGCTTCCGCCTTCGCTGCACTACACGAGCCCGAACCCGCTCGCCGAACTGCCCACCAGCCCGTTCTTCGTCAACGCGACGCTGCGTCCGTGGGCGCCTTCCCCCTCTGGCCGCCGCATCGCAGGAATCACCGGCCTCGGCGCCGGCGGAACCAACGCGCACGTCATCGTCGAAGAGCCGCCCGCGCGTGCGCCCTCGACTCCCTCGAAGAAGCTTCAACTGCTCACCGTCTCGGCGAAGACGCCCACCGCCGTCGACCTCGCGGCCAAGCAGCTCGCGACGCACCTCAAAGCCAACCCATCGGCCAACCTCGTCGACGTGGCGTACACGCAAACCGTCGGTCGCAAGGCCTTCCGTCACCGGCGATCCGTCGCCGTTCGCGATGTGCAGGATGCGGTCGCGGCGCTCGAGGCGAATGATCCGCGGCGCGTCGGCACCGGCGAAGCGACCGGTGATGCGCCGTCGACCGTCTTCATGTTCCCGGGCGGCGGTTCGCAATACGCCCACATGGGCAAAGAGCTCTACGACCGCGAGCCCGTGTACCGCGAAGCGATCGACGCCTGTGCGCGCAGCGTGGGCCTCGACCTTCGCGCGCTGCTGTTTCCGACGGGGGATTTGGAAGCCGCGAACGCAAAGCTGCAGCGTCCGTCGGTCGCGTTGCCTGCGTTGTTCGCGACCGAGTACGCGCTGGCGAAGCTGCTCGCGCACGAAGGCATCACTCCGACTGCGATGATTGGGCACAGCGCGGGCGAGTACGCGGCGGCGTGTTTGTCGGGCGTGCTGACGATGCAGGACGCGCTGGCGATGGTCGCGCTGCGCGGGAAGCTGTTCGAGACGGTGGCCCCGGGCGGAATGTTGAGCGTCGGCTTGTCGGAAGCGGAAGCGCGCGCGCGGTTGCCCGAAGGCCTGGGGATCGCGGCGACGAACGCGCCTTCGCTTTGTGCGATCTCGGGTCCGACGGCGCTCATCGCGCAGCTGCAGGAAAAACTGGAAGCCGAGGAAGTCGATTGCGCGCGCGTGTTGATCGACGTCGCTGCGCACTCGGCGATGCTCGACCCGATTCTCGGTGAGTTCGGTGCCTTCTGCCGCACCATCAAGTTCGGCACGCCGAAGATTCCGTACGTCTCGAACCTCACCGGCACGTGGGTCACCGCCGCCCAGGTGCAGGACCCGCAGTACTGGGTGAAGCACCTGCGCTCGACGGTGCGCTTCGGCGAAGGCATCGAGCTGATTCTGAAAGAGGGCAGCCGCGCGCTGCTCGAGGTCGGGCCCGGCCGTACGCTGGGAAGTCTCGCGCGCCTCGCGACGAAGAAGGCGGCGGCGATCGTCTCGACGATTCGCCACCCGAAAGAAGAAGGCTCGGACAGCGAATTCTTCCTCAATGCGCTCGGCCGGCTGTGGTGCGGCGGTGTCGTGCTCGACGTCGCGAAGCGTTTTGCCGGCGAGAAGCCGCAGCGCGTGCCGCTGCCGACGTACCCGTTCGAGCGCCAGCGCTACTGGGTCGAGCCCGGCAAGGTGACGTCGAAGGGCACCGTGCGTTCGATGTTGAAGCGGCCGAACGTCGCCGACTGGTTCTACACGCCGGCGTGGAAGCGATCGCCTCCGCCCAAAGGTGAGGCCGCGGGCGCTGAACGGTGGCTGGTGGTGCACGAAGGGCACGCCATCAGCACGCGCCTGGTCGAACGGCTCACCTATTCGGTCATCGAGGTGTCTTCGGGCGAGCGCTTCGCGGCCGATGGCGACCGCGGCTACACGCTGCGGCTCGACGTGCAGGCCGACTGGGAAGCGCTGGTCGAAGCATTGAAGGCACGCGGTTCCTTGCCCAACCGCATCGTCTACGCCACCGGGCTCGGGCTGCCCGCGAAGAATCCGTTTCGCGTCGTCAGCGACTACGACGCGGCCACGAAGGGATGCGCGGGGTTGCTGTTTCTCACGCGCGCATTGTCAATCGACGCCGAGCGCGTGCGGTTGGCGGTCTTGACCAGCGGCGTCCACGACGTCGCGCGTTCTGCCGCCCCGGTGCTGCAGGGTCTGCTCGCGGGCTCGAAGACGGGGCTCATTCCCGAGCGCGCCATGCTTCACGGGGTGGCCCGGGTGATTCCCCGCGAGTACCCCGGCATCGAGACGGTGGCGATCGACGTCGACCTTCCCGACGACAACTCGCGCCTCGTCGATCGCGTGCTGCGTGAGCTGCGCGCGCCGGTGTCGACCGACGTCGTCGCGTTGCGTGGCTCCGAGCGTTGGGTGCGCACCTTCGAAGCGGTGTCGCTGGAGCCCGTGACCGCGGCCTCGTGGGTGCGGCGCGGCGGCTGTTACCTGGTGACGGGCGGCCTGGGCGGCATCGGCCTCGAGGTCGCCGAGCATCTGGCGAAGTCGGGCAAGGCGAAGCTGGTGTTGATTGGACGCACGCCGTTGCCGCCAGAAAAGGCGTGGGACGCGTGGATCGAAGGCCACCCGCCCGGTGATGCGACCAGCGTGAAGCTGAAGCGGATTCGCGCGATTCGGGCGCTGGGTTCGGAAGTGATGGCGCTGGGCACCGATGTCTCGAACCTCGAGCAGATGACGGCGCTCGTCACGCAGGTGAAGGCAAAGTTCGGGTCGATTCACGGCGTCTTCCATTCCGCCGGCGTCTTGCGCGACGAGCTCATCGCGCTGCGTTCGTCGCAGGGGAACACCGAGGTCGTCGACCCGAAGGTGAAGGGCACGCTGGTGCTCGAGCAGGTGCTGGCGCGCGAGCCGCTGGATGTCTTCGTGCTCTTCTCGTCGGTGAGCTCGATTCTCGGGTTGCCCGGCCAGGCCGACTACACCGCGGCCAACGCCTTCCTCGATGCGTTCGCGCACCGGAAAGCGGCCGAAGGGCGCACGCGCACGGTGGTGGTGAACTGGAATGCGTGGCAGCAGGTCGGCATGGCGGTGGCGGCGATCAAACCGCCCGCTCAGGAATTCGCGGCGGGCGATGCGCCCCTGCTGGAAGAGACGAACCGAGAGGGCAGCTCGGTACGTTACGCGACGCGCTTCAGCCGCGCCCGGCACTGGGTGATTGGCGAGCATGTGGTGAAGGGAAAGGACGCGTTGATGCCGGGCACGGGCTTCGTGCAGCTGGCGGCGTCGGCGGCCGAGAAGCTCGAAGGCGCAGGGAAGGCGGTAGAGCTTCGGGACTTGTTCTTCCTCGCGCCGTTCATCGTGAAGCAGGACGAGGCGCGGCAGCTGAACGTGAAGGTCGCCGCTGGCGAGCTCACCATCTACGGCGAGTCGGAGGCCGAGCCGAACGTCACGGCGCGCATTGCCCGCGTCGACGCGCCGCCGGTGCACCAGAACCTCGCGGCGATTCGCGCGCGTTGCGACGTGCGAACGGAAAAGTTCGACGGCTACTCTGACCAGCCGTTCATGGCGTTCGGCCCCCGGTGGGGTTGTCTGCGGCAGATCGACTACGGACCCAACGAAGCGCTGGCGACGGTGCAGCTGCCGACGCAGTTCACGTTCGAGCTGCCCGCGTTCCGTCTGCATCCCGCGTTGATGGACATCGCGACGGGCTGCGCGCAGGCGCTGATTCCCGGCTTCTCGGCGCAGAAAGATTTCTTCGTGCCGTTCTCGTATGGACGCGTGCTCTCGCGGGGGACGCTGCCGTCTACTCTGTACAGCCACATCCGTTGTCGCGACACCAACGCCTCGGGCCTCGCCGTATTCGACATCTCGCTGTGCGACGCGCAGGGCGACGAGGTGGTCGCGATCGAAGGCTTCGTGATGCGGCGCGTGACGGACAGCGCGAAGCTCGCGGCAGAATCGGTGGTTCCCGAAAACCGGCGTCCCGAGACGGCGATGGAAGCGTCGCTTCGGCAGGGCATCACGCCGGTGGAAGGCATGGACGCGCTCGACCGCATTCTGGGAACTGAAGTGGCCGCGCAGCTGGTGGCGACCTCGGTCGATCTTCACGCGTGGCTCGACCACACCGATGCGGAGGCTGCGCCGGGGTCGACCGCCAGTACGGGTCCACAGTTCGTGCGGCCGAGCTTGAGCACTGAATACGTCGCTCCGGGTTCTGGCCTCGAGCTCGAGCTCGCCGGGTTGTGGCGCGAACTGTTGGGCCTCGAGCAGGTGGGCGTGAACGACGACTTCTTCGAGCTCGGCGGCCAGTCGTTGATCGCGGTTCGCCTGTTCGGACGCATTCGCAAGAAGTGGAACGTCGACCTGCCGCTGGCGACGTTGTTCGAAGCGCCAACCATCGCGAAGTGCGCAGTGATTCTGGCGGAACGCGGAGCCTCCGTCGGTGCGCAGAAGGCCGCGGTCGCGCCCGCGAAGACCATCGGCTTCAAGCACCTGGTCACGATTCAGAAGGGTGACCCGGGGCGGCTGCCGTTCTTCTGCGTTCACGGGGCCGGCGGCAACGTCCTCAACTTCCGCGACCTCGCCCGCGCGATGGCCAGGCAGCAGCCGTTCTACGGGCTGCAGGCGCGGGGAATCGATGGGGTGATGGCTCCGCATGCGACGATTGACGAGATGGCGACGGCGTACCTCGCCGAGGTGCGTGAGCTGCAGCCGCACGGGCCGTATCGGTTCGCGGGTTACTCGGGCGGCGGGTTGGTCGCGTACGAGATGTGCCAGCGGCTGACGAAGGCAGGCGAGGAAGTCGGGCTGCTGGGGTTCATCGACACGTTTCACCCGCAGATGCCGGTGCGCGGCGTGACGGCGAAGGTGCGGCTCGAACGGCTGCGCGAAGGGGGCATCGACTACCTGCGCTCGGCAGTGACGGGGCGGCTCGAACGGCGAAAGGTGAGGCAGACGTTCGGGCAAATCGACGCGCTGCTCGCGCGCGGTCAGCCGATTCCGAGTGAGCTTCGCGAGCTGCACCTCACGCGGAACTTCGAACGCGCGGCGGTGCTGTACGTGCCCAGACCGTGGGACGGGAAGGCGACGCTCTTCCGCGCCGCCGACGTCGCGTTCATCTACCTCGATGCCACCGAAAGCTACGGCTGGTCGGCGGTCATCAGGGGCGGCGTGCAAGTCATCGGGGTGCCCGGCAACCACAGCAACCTGCTGCTCGAGCCGAACACCGGCATCATCGCGCGTGCGCTGTGGAACGCGCTCGAGGCGGCGTGAACGTTCGGCTGTTCTGGCGCGACACGGCGCCCCGCGAGGGTGACGTCGCGTGGTTGTCGGACGAGGAATTGGCCCGGGCGCAGCGCTTCAAGCTCGACGGACACCGTCACGCGTACGTCGCGTCGCACGCGCTGCTTCGGTCGTCACTGGCGCAGTGCGGAGCGGGCCAGTCGCTGCGGTTCGTCGTTGGCTCGCACGGGCGGCCCGAGCTTCCGGGCTCCGCTTTCCGGTTCAATCTCTCGCGCACGGCGGGGCTGACGGTGTGCGTGGTGGCCGACGTCGAGGTCGGCGTGGATGTCGAAGATGTCGAGCGCGCGGGCGAGACAGAGGCAGAGTCGTACTTCGCAAAATCCGAGCTTTCCGAGCTCCGTGCGCTGCCTGTCGAGGCGCAGCGGGCGCGCTTCTTCGAGCTGTGGACGCTGAAGGAGGCGTACATCAAGGCGCGTGGGCTCGGGCTCGCGATTCCTCTCGATCAGTTCGCGTTCAAAATCGGGGGTCCGCTCGCGACTTTCCCCGTTCAGTTCACCACCGACCCGCGCCTGAACGACGACGCCTCGGCCTGGCGGTTCGAGTTACTGAGACCAACCCTGAGGCACCAGGTCGCCGTCTGCGTTCATGTTTGAACGAACCGCAGCCAGCGTCCGTGGGTCCGTCAGTGACGCGACATGCGCGACACCCGGAAGCTCGACGAACGTCGCCTTCGCTTTCGCCGCGACCTCGCGTCCCATCGTGACGGGAAACGCCGAATCGTCCGTGCCGTGCACGACGAGCACCGGGCCCTTCAGCCCGGGCAGATGGCGAAGCGTCTCGAACCGCTGTGGCGTCTTGAACCGCCCGAGCAGCCCCTTCTCGCCCACATCGATCTCCGTCATCGGCGCAATCAGCGACACGCTCGCAACCACAGCCTTCGACGCGACCGCCGTTGCGATCGCGGTGCCCAGCGAAAACGAGACCAGGTGCACCTTCTTCGGCCGCAGCTGCTCGACGATTTTCACACCGTCGCGCACGAACGCATCTGCCGACGGCAACCCGCCAGAGCCGTCGAACCCCCGGTACGCGTAGACGGCGACGCCGAAGTCCTGGTCGCCCCGCAGCGCCTCGAGAAACGGCTGCGCTTCGGCGAGCAACGTGCCGCTGTTGCCCGCGAAGAACACCACCCACGGCGCAGTCTCGGACACCGGTTGATGAACGAGACCCCGAAGCGAAACGCCCGGCTCGACCTCGAGGCTTTGCGCCTTCCAGCCGGGCCGTGCGCCCATCGCCGCGTAGTCCTGCTCAGACAGCGGCCCCGCGTAGACCTCGAAGCGCTTCACAGTTCCCTTGCCGCACGAGACTGCCGCGACGGTGCCGATGCCGATGAGAAGTTTCCACATGCAGCGGCGGGAACTACCTCATGGCTGCGTGACAGTCGCCTTCTGGAGCGCGACCTGGGTCTGCGCGAGCAGGCGGCCCTTCATCGTGGCGTTGGTCTGAAGCGTGATCGCGGTCTTCGAGAGCAGAATGCCTTCGAAGTGCGCGTCGGCGCCAATCGTCGCCTGGCCGGCGACCTGCCAGAAGATGTTCTTCGCTTGCGCATTGCCCGCGAGAATGACGGACTTCGCCGCGCTGATCAGCAGGTCGCCGCTGGTCTGAAGAATCCACACGTCATTCGCCCCACCCGAGAACGTCACGTTGCTCGCGGCGCTGACCGAGGTCGTCCACTTGTAGAGGCCGGGGGCGAGGGTGAGACCGCCAATCGCTCCGGTGCCGAGCTCCAGGTAGTTGGGGAGGATGCGGGACGCGGCGTCGTTGTACGCGCCCTCGAGGTTTCCAATCGCAGTGGTGAGATTGGTGGGCGTCGGTGCCGCGTACGTCACGGCGTAGACCTTGCCCACGACCTGCGTCGAGGTCGCGAACACGTTCGTCGCGTCGGCCACCAGCGAGAAGCCGGTGATGAACGTCGCGGCCGCAGGACTCAAGCCGATGTCGCCGGTGATGAGCGAGCCCGGCACCGTCGAGATGCCTGTCTTCGCAAGCACCGCGAAGTTGCCCGCGGCTCCGAGGTTCACCGCCGCGGGGCCGAGACCGTTCGGATTTCCGCCGCCCGTGCCGGTGCCGCCGCCCGTACCGGTGCCGCCGCCCGTGCCGGTGCCGCCGCCCGTGCCGGTGCCGCCGCCCGTGCCGGTGCCGCCACCCGTGCCTTTGCCGC
>JAYUXE010000547.1:0-4627 GCA_043753165.1 Archangiaceae bacterium
AAGGACGCGGTCGAGGCGTACCAGCGCGCGCTGAACGCGATCAAAGAAGATCCCGAGGCCGCCGAGAACAAGGGGCAGCGCGGTGGCCTCGAGAAGAAATTGAAGGCGCTGGAAGAGAAGTAGGACTAAGTCGTTTGGCCGACCGATGACGCGCCGCGACGAAGGCTTTTTCTCCGCGAGGGACAACACCCGCCTGTACTGGCAGACGGTGCTGCCCGAGGCCGAGCCCACTGCCTTCCTCGGCGTGGTGCACGGCTTCGGCGATCACAGCGGCCGGTACCGCCGGTATATGGACGCGATGGCGGCCGACGGTTTCGGCGTGATGGCGCTCGACTACCGCGGCCACGGGAAGGCAGACGGGCGCCGCGGCTACTGCGCGAAGTGGTCGGACTACCTCGACGACATGGAAGTCTTCTGGGCCCGGCTTCGCGGCATGGCGCAGGGCAAGCCGACGTTCATCGTTGCCCATTCGCACGGCGCCCTCATGGCCCTGCACTGGGTGCTGCAGCGCAAGCCCGAAGGCTTGAAGGGCCTGGTGCTCACGTCGCCGTACCTGAAGCTCGCGCTCGACCCGCCGCTGTTCAAGGTCCTCGGCGCGCGCGCGATCGGCACCGTCATCCCCTGGCTGCCCGTGCCCACCGACATCAAGTACGAGCAGCTGTCGCGCGACGTCGAGTGGCAGAAGGAAACGAAGGAAGACCCGCTGTACGGCACGAAGGCGACGCCGCGCTGGTTCGTTCAGAGCACGCAGGCGCAAGCCGACCTCGCGGGCCGCGGAAGAGATCTGACGGTGCCGATCTACGTCACCGCAGGCGGCGATGATCCGATCGCGTCGACGCCCGCGAGCAAAGCGTTCTTCGACACCCTCGCGTCCGCTGACAAGACGTACGAAGCGCGCGAAGGCATGCGTCACGAAGTCCTGTGTGAGGTCGGCAAGGAAGCAGTGTGGGCCGATATCTCTCGCTGGATCTCGAGCCACCGTTGACCTAGAAGTCTCGAGCCCTGAGGGAGGGGCTTTTGCGATCATGGCGAACGATCAGACCAACATCATCGGCAAGGGCATCACCATTCGCGGCAGTCTTTCCGGCGGCGGCGACCTGGTGATCGAGGGGCGCGTCGAAGGCCAGATTTCCCTGAAGAATCACCTCACCATCGAGACCAGCGGCCGCGTCGAGGCCGACATCCGTGCGGACGAGCTGACCATCAACGGCGAGGCGTCGGGCAACATCGATGCGTCGGCGCGGGTGGCGATCAACAACAGCGCGCGCGTGCAGGGCGACGTGAAGGCGCCCCGCGTCGTGATCGAAGACGGCGCCGTGTTCAACGGCACCATCGAGATGGACGTGAAGTTGCCGGACGACATCTGAGCTTTTCGACGTTCATTTCAGTTTTTTGAGTCAAGGGGACCATGGCCAACACCATCATCGGCAGCAGCATCGTGATCGACGGCGAGATCTCGGGGGACGAAGATCTCGTCATCCAGGGCACGGTCAAAGGCAAGATCAGCCTGAAAGAGAGCCTCTTCGTCGAAGGGTCGGGCGTGGTCGAAGCCGACATCGAGACGCAGAACGTCGAGATCGCAGGAAAAGTTACGGGCAACATCGCCGCCAGCGATCGGGTCGAACTGAAGACCGAGTGCCGCGTCGTCGGCGACATCCGCGCGCCGCGCATCCTCATCGCCGATGGGGCGAGCTTCAAAGGCAACGTCGATATGGACGTGAAGGAGCGCTGAGCCGATGCCCGCGAAGGAGTTTTCAGCAGGCAGCACCGGCACTTCCGAAAACACGGTGATCGGACCCTCGATTCTCATCAGCGGCAAGCTGACGGGCGACGAAGATCTCACCATTCGGGGCCGCGTCGAAGGCGAGGTGAACCTCACCCGCACGTTGATCGTCGAACCTTCCGGCATCGTGAAGGCGAACGTGTCGGTGAAGAACGCGATCATCTCGGGCGTGGTGGTGGGAAACATCGCCGCCACCGAGAGCGTCGAGCTCACCCAGGAAGGCCGCATGGTCGGCGACATTCGTTCGCCGCGCGTGATCATCGTCGACGGCGCCAGCTTCCGCGGTCAGATCGACATGGGCGATGCGACGCCCCGCGCCGAAGGTTCCACGCCGCGCCCGGCGATGGTTCGCGCCACGGTTCGCCCGGGCCTCAGCAAGCCGGCCATGGTTTCGCGTCCCGTCGTCTCGGCGCCGAAGCCGACGCAGAACATCACGAAGGTCGAAGGTACCCGCCCCGCACCGCCGCCTCCTCCTGCACCGCCGGTGCTGGCTGAAGCGGGCAAGAAGAAGGTGCTGGTGAAGAAGAAGAAGTGAGGCCTGCTTGTCCGACGTCGTGAGCCAGGAAGGTGAACCCGAGGCGCCCGCAACTGCGGCGCCCGTTGCCGCAGCGCCACCGCCTCCGCCGTCGGCGCCTGAGCCGCCGAGAAAGCACCACGTCGCGCCGACGCTGGTCTCGCTCGACCGGGTGGAGATCGACGAACGGTTCCGCATTCGCGCGCGAGAAGAAGGCGACATCTCGGCGCTGGCGACCGACATCGCGCGGCTGGGTCAGTTGTTCCCCGTCGATTTGCGGCAGAAGTCGAACGACACGTACGTGGTGGTCACCGGCTTCCGTCGCGTCGCGGCGCTGAAGTTTCTGCAGCGCGAAAAGGTGCTCGCGCGGCTGCACACGGAATTGTCGGACGACGACGCGACGCTGCTCGCGCTGGCAGAAGGCATTCACTCGCAGCCGGTGGCGAAGGCCGAGCTCGCCGCTTATCGCGAGAAGCTGCTCATCGACGGGCGGCTCACCGCGGCCGCGCGCGACATGCTCGAGAAGGCGCTGCAGGACGACGACGGCCTCGCGCCCGAGGAATACAAAGAAGAAAGCGACGGCGACGACGAAGAGGTCGACGCGGACGAGCTCGCCAGCGACGTGACGGGCCGCCTGGGTGAGATCAACCAGGACCTCGCGTTGCTCGCCGACGTGTTCTCGGATCTCGATGAGACCCGAAGGTCTGAATTGCTCAAGCAGCTCAAATACTCGAGCCAGCTGGTCGAGTTCCTCGAGGGCGGCAAGTGACGGTCGCTGCGCCGTCGCGCGATCGGCTGCTGGCCCTGCTCACCGAAAAGTCCTTCAAGAAGCAGAAGATCGTCTTGTCGTCGGGAAAAGACTCCGACTTCTACATCGACTGCAAGAAGACGGCGTTGCTCGCCGAAGGCCACTTTCTCGTCGGCAGCCTGTTCTTCGAATCGATTCGCACGTCGGCTCCTTCTGCGGTCGGCGTCGGTGGCCTGACGATGGGCGCCGACCCGCTCGCGTCGGCCGTCGCGCTCGTCAGCCACCAGCAGGGCCACCCGCTGCACGCGTTCTACGTGCGCAAAGAGCCGAAGGGCCATGGCACAGGTCAATGGATTGAAGGGCTCGGGGCGTTTCCGACGGGCGCAAAGGTGGCGATCGTCGAAGACGTGATCACCACCGGGGCGAGCACCATCAAGGCGATCGAGCGGGCGCGGGCCGAAGGGCTCGAGCCGGTGGGCGTGTTTGCGCTGGTCGACCGCGATGAGGGCGGCAGGGACGCGGTCGAGAAGACGGGCGTGAAGGTCTACGCGCTCTTCACCCGCCAGGATTTCCCCGCGTGACGCTGCTGCCGTGAACAGGGAAATGACGCGACGGCTCTGGCCGGCCGCGACCTTTCACTTCTTCTTCATCGGGGCCGTGGCGATGCTCAAGCCGGCGGCCAACGCGCTGGTCATCTCGCGCTACCAGTCGAGCGCGCTGCCGTTGCTCTACATCGGGGGCGCCGCCTTCACCGCGCTGATCGCCGCGGCCAACGTCACCGGCTTCTCGCCGAAGAAAATCTCACCGTCCGGCATGGCCTTCGCCGGTGCCGCGGTCGCGTTGATGCTCGCCGTCGGGCAGCGCTTCGGAATCGCTGAGCTCTCGCTGGTCGGGTACATGTTTGCCGAGGTGTTCGCGACGTCGATGTCGCTGAGCTTCTGGGGCGCGATGGGCGACGCGTTCGACGCCCGCGAGTCGCGCAAGGTGTTTCCGTGGATCAGCGGCGTCGGCATGTCCGGAGCGATCGCGATCGGCCTGCTCGCCCAGGCCGCGGCCGGCATCGGCGGAGCGACGGCCCAGCTCTTCGGCAGCGCCCTGTTGATGACGCTCGCCGGCGTCGCCTTCCTCTGGCACCGGTCGATGCTCGAGCCGCAGCGCATCTTCACCGCCAGCTCGAACCGCGATGCGGCGCGCAGCTACTTGAAGAACCACCGGTACCCCTGGCTGCTCGGCAGCGTCGTGCTCGGGTTCTCGGTGCTGTCGATCTTGTCCGACTTCGTGTTTCGCCAGCGCGCGGGCGCGATCATGAAAGAGGCCGAGCTCGCGTCGCTGTTCGCCTCGGCCCAGGTGTGGACGGGGGTCATCTGCGTCGTCTTTCAGATCTTCCTCGCCGAACGGCTGCTGCGTCGCCTGGGAATTCTGCGCTACCTGGCCCTGGTGCCCGTGACCCTGGGCGTGCTCGCGGTCGTCTCGTGGCTCGTGCCTTCGGTGTGGTCCGCCTGGGCGCTGAAGTTGTTCGAAGGGGCCGCCAGCTTCTCGCTGCTGCCGGTCGGCTTCCTGCTGCTGTACGCGCCGCTGCCCG
>JAYUXE010000548.1:0-10307 GCA_043753165.1 Archangiaceae bacterium
CCGGACGTTCTTCGTCGGTCTCGTGCGCCCACTTGTGGAACTGGTTCGTCATCATCACCCAGAAGATCATCGAGGTGATCGACACGACCATGAACAGCGCCAGGTGGTGGTACCCGTGATCGAGCGGGGTCAGCATCGAGCCCAGCGCCCACGGAACCGAGATCGCGCAGTTGTTGCCGTTGGTCTCGATGTAGTCGTGGCGCGTGATCGCGCGCTGATCGACGTGGTGCTCGCGGAACGGGCGAATCAGCGCTTTGCCCACCAGCGGCGTCGAGGTCGAGCCCCACGTGTCAGCCAGCCAGTGAACGAAGCCAGAGACCCAGTCGGCCACGATGAAGCCGGTGAGAAACGCCGCCAGCGTCAGCCACGGGCTGGCCGCCGCGTACGGCACCACCTTCCACGCAGTGGCCAGCACGAAAACCCAGAAAAGGACGATGTTCGCGAGCTCGAACGCGCGGTGCTTCCACGTGTACAGCGAGCGCAGCTCTTCGGCGCTGTGCTGCACGATTTTGAGGTCCTTGTTCGACATGGCGATCCCCTTAGGCAACAGCGCAAAAGGTATACGAGAGAGCAGGGGGCGATGTCATCGCCCTGTAAGAATACGTGTCAGCTGCGCTTATGGATGCGTCAGCCGCTGGGGGTGCGAGTAGACGTTGAACCGCCCCCCACGCACGAACGCCACCAGGGTGATGCCGCACTTCACCGCGAGGTCGATCGCCAGCGAGCTGGCCGCCGATACGCTGGCCACCACCGGAATCCTCGCCATCGCCGCCTTCTGCACGATCTCGAAGCTCGATCGCCCGCTGACCAGCAGCAGCCCTGCCTTGCCGAGCCGGTTGCTCAGCACGAGCTCGCCCACCACCTTGTCGACCGCGTTGTGCCGCCCGACATCTTCGAAACCGGCGAGCAGGTTCCCTTCGAAGTCCAGGGCCGCCGCCGCATGCACGCCTCCCGTCTTTGCGAAGTTCTGCTGAAGCGAAGTGAACGCCTCGGCGCGCAGCAGCCGGGTTGAAACAGCAGCGGTCTCACCGATGACCGGCACCAAAGAGAGCAGATCGTCGATCTGCCTTCGGCCGCACACGCCGCACGCTGCGGTGGTCAACGTTCCGCGGCGGGCGGCCTCGGCCCGCTCGAGGGGAAGGTCGGCCCCGGACGCGGCAATCACCTCGATCACGTTGCCGAAGCCTTCTTCTCCCGGCCTCCCGCAGTGCGTGACGGTGCCGACGTCGGCCGCCGACTTCACGATGCCTTCGCTGAAGAGGAACCCGATCGCGAGCCGGGCGTCGTCGCCTGGCGTTCGCATCGTCACCGACACCGCTTCCCCGGCGATTCGAATCTGCAGCGGCTCTTCGACGGCGACGAAGTCTTCAGCCGACACCCCGTCAGCGCGCTTCGTGCCGCGTTTCGCGACGCCCTTCATTCGCTACTCGTAGTCGCTGCGCTTCTTCTTCATCGGGTTGGTCAGCTTCCCTTCCTTGAAGATTTCGACGCGGTTCGCTCCGGGTGCGTTCAGGCCTTTGGCGTTTCCGATGATCGGCTTCGCTTCGGGCGGCTGGTAGATGACCCGTACCTTCGGCCCGGCCGGCAGGTTGCCGATGTTCGCGTCGATGAGCAGATAGATGGTTTTTTCCGTCGAGTTGATGCGCTCGGTGTCGTGGCGCAGGTCGAACTCGGCCAGCATCGAGCCCTGTTCCACGCTGGTCGCTTCTTCCGAGTATTGCCGCACCTTCACGCGCAACACCGAGAACGACGAGTTGTCTTTGTACTCGCGCTGCCCCTGAATCGAGATCGACAGGTCGGCGCCGGTGACGGGCGACTTCGGGTCGCGCAGCTTCACGCCCGTGTTCTTGTCGTTGTCGGTGTCGAGAAAGATGGTGGTGTTCGCGCACCGCGTGCCGCACTCGTCGCCCCACGGCGGGCGGTTGAAGTCGACCTTGAACGCGTAGTCGCTGCCCTGCGGGCCGACGGTGATCGACGTCGCGACCGGGCGGTCATCCTCCGCGGGCGGCGGCGCCTTGTACGTGATGCACGGCTTTTCACCGGCGAGGGCAGCCGTGGCAACGAGCGGAAGACAAAGAAGAAGGGCGCGAACCGGCATGGCGTTGTACGAAACCAAAGATGCTCTACGTACGCCAGCTGACTTACGGACCCATGAAAAACTTCATCCACCTCGTCGGAGCCGAAGGGGCTTCCGAAGTGGCCGTCGTCGACCCGGCGTGGGACGTGCCGTCGCTGCTGAAGCAAGTCGAGCGCGAAGGGAAACGCGTTGCCGCGGTCGTGCTGACCCACTCGCACGAAGATCACGTCAACGGCGTGCCCGACCTGCTCGAGGCGTGCGACGTGCCGGTCTACGCCCAGAAAGCCGAGCTCGCCTTCAACCCGCGCCTGAAGGACTTCGCGAGCAACTTGAAGGCTGTCGCGCCGGGCGAGACCCAGAAGGTCGGCCCACTCGAGCTGACCTTCATCCACACCCCCGGCCACACGCCCGGCTCGCAGTGCCTTCACTCTGGCGGCGCCCTCTTCTCGGGCGACACCCTGTTCGTCGACCATTGCGGCCGCTGCGATTTTCCAGGAAGTGACGTGGGCCAGATGTTCCACAGCCTTCACACCGTGCTCGGCGCGCTGCCCGATGCGACGAAGGTCTACCCGGGCCACGACTATGGGGCGGTGCCCGTCTCGACGCTCGACCGCGAGCGGAAAATGAACCCATACCTGCTGCGGAAGAACCTCGCCGACTTCACCGACTACCGCATGCGGCCCAGAAGCTGACTCGGCAGCTGCGTCGTTGCGCCCATCGGCAGCGGGCGCTTTCGCATCGCGATGTACACGCCCCAGACGAGCACCAGCCCTGCGACCAGCGTCCAGATCGACGCCCAGACAATCGCGGGAATCGGCGTGATGTCGGCCAGCAGCTGCGCGTCGCTTCGGGCGCGAACCGCCCCGTTCCAGAGGTCGTCCTTCAAATCCATCGCCGCATACAGCGCGGTGAACGACGCGATGAAGAGGTTCACGATGCCCACCAGCTGCGCGCCCAGGTACTTCGCACCCAGGCCAAACGCGATCGCCATTCCAAAGCAGAAGGCGAGGGTGAAGAGGTCGCGCGCGTAGAGCAGACCCATCGCCGAAAGCCAGACGCACGCGAGCCCCAGGACGACGCGGCGCAGGTCGAAGCGGAAGGTCATCACCAGCAGCACCACCGAGACGATCGCGCTTCCGACGTAGCCGGCAGAGTAGACGATGGTGCGGGCGAAGAAGCTGGTCGGAATCGACGACAGGCACTCGCCCGACTCGTTGCCGGCGATCGACACCCGGCTCACCGAGCCGCCCGCCAGCAGCGACGCCAGCGCATGCCCCGTCTCGTGGCCCATCACCGCGAGCAGTTTGAACGGCCAGAGCACCGGCCAGTCCCACCCGACGATGCCGAGGGCGAGGAAGCCCACCAGCATCAACAGCTTCCCGCCATCGAGGGAGTACGCAGCAGGCGTCGGCTTCACGACCGGTTCAACCTCCGCGGCGCTGCAATTGTTCCTAGAGGCCAGGCACGCCGGTGTGACCGCAGAACACATCGCGGTCGAGCAGGCGGGCATGGGTCGGCAACACGCGCGGCAGGTTGCGCAGCGCCGGGTAGTCGCGCAGCAGGTCCGTCATCTCTTTGTGGCCCAGCATCACCACGCTCGTCGTCTCGCCCGCGTAGATCCGCAGGCGGCCGGGGTGGCCCGACATCGCGCTGGTGACGGCGATGAACTGACCCTGGGTGACTTCGAACTGGCGCGCTTCCTGGCCGGCGGCGGCGCGGTCTTCGAGAACCAGCGCTCCGTGGGTGACGACGCCGATGAGGTTGCAGAGCTCGCCCGGCTGCATCACGGTTTCGCCCGGCTTGAACTGGCGTTCGACGAACTTGCCGATCATCCGCGCGCGGGCGATCGAATCGACGTCGGCGAAGAGGCGGCTGCTGCCCAGAAAGCCTTCGAGGATCCTTTCTTGATAAAAGCCGACCATGCGGTCGTGCAGCGCCGCGTCCTGCTCGATCACCTGCTGCAGCGCCGTCGCGGGAATCTGCAGCACCACCGCGTGGCCAATGGCGCGCGCGCACGCCGCCCGCTGCTGACCCGAGAACAAACCGAACAGCCCAATCGCTTCGCCTTCCGACAGGTGGCGCAGCGCCACTTCGCGGTCATCTTTGCGGCGCAGAATCTCGAGTGTGCCTTCGGACACCACGTAGAAGGTCGTCGCTTCGTCGCCTTCGACGAAGAGGAACTCGTGGTCCGACACTTCACACTGCATCGCGCCTTCGGCGAGAGCGGCCAGCGATTCCCGCGGCAGGCCCTTGAACTGCTGCACCATCGAGAGCGCGCGAATCGCGACTTCCGGGTGGGCGGGGCTTTCGGCGACGAAGCCGATGCCCGAATTCAGCTGCGAGACGGCTTCGTCCCCGACATCTTCCACGCCAAGGTCGTCGGCGTCGTTCACCACGTCTTCTTCGGCGACTGCTTTGGCGGCGTGTTCTTTCTCGTACGCCTGCATCACATCGAAGGGGATCAGCGACGGGGTGAGGACGGGTGGGGGAATGGGCACCGCGATGCGCGGGCGGCTGCTGCGAGGAGGAAGCATGTTCACTTGCGGCTCAGCCATGGTGTGCGCCCCACGAAAGTTCAGAGGAGTGTATGGATCGGTACTCCAGAGTCAAATCGGTCATGAACGGGTGTTCAGCGTGATCAATCGGTCGGACCTCACGCTGTGCATCCTCGCAGGCGGCGCAGGAAGGCGGCTGGGCGGACGCGCGAAGGGGCTGCTCACGGCCGACGGCGTGACGTTCATCGAGAAGCTTCTTCAACTGCGCGCCTTCTGCCGCGACGCGCTGGTTGTCTCGAACGACCCCGCGTACGACCGCTTCGGCGTGCGTCGCATCGAAGACGTGGTGCCCGGCAAAGGAGCACCCGGCGGCGTCGTCACCGCGCTCCTTGCCGCGTCGACGCCGTGGATTCTCGCCGTCGCGTGCGACATGCCGTTCGTGACTGCGCGCGCGGTGCAGCGGCTGGTCGACGCAGGCGGCGCGCACGACGTGTCCTGTTACGAACGCGAGCCGCTGCTGGCGATCTACCGAACGTCTCTGGGCGCCCGATGGCGTGCGCGGCTCGACGGGAATCCTTCGCTCCAGACGTTGGTGGCCGAGCAGTCGCCGCTGACCTTGATCCCCGACGACGCCGCGACGCTCGAGAGCATCAACACGATCGATCAGCTCGCGAAGGTCAAAAGCTAGCGGCCTTCACTTCGCGTCTGTTACCGTCGCCGCGAACTTCATCATGGCGAAAACCTTCGAAAAAGCCGTCACCGGCTTCAACCACAACATCAAACACAAGGGGAAGGTCTACCACGTCCAGACGGAAGACTCGGGCGCGGCCAACCCCCACATCATCACGCACCTGTTCGTCGGCGGGAACATTCTCGCCTCGAAGAAGACGGGCTACGCCGACATCGTCAAGACGCCGAACCTCGCCGAGCTCGTGCGCGAGATGATGGAAGAGCAGCACAAAGAGATGCTGCGGAACCTGATCAACGGCGTCTACGACAACATCGATTCGAAGCAGCGCAGCTATCAGCCGGGCCAGCTCGCCACCGACGCCGAAGCGGCCCAGGCGCAGCACCAGCAGAACATCGCCGTCGCGCTGGGCGCCGCTGCAGCCGCTGCCGCCATCGCCGTGCCGAAGTCGCTGCCGCCCGAAGTCGTCGCCGCGCGCGAGATGAAAGAGCTTCCCCGCATCAACGAAGTCGGCGTCGAGACGTTGTTTGGCGAAGACCTGATCAGCGAGAAGAGCCTCGACGAAGTGATCTTGAGCTACCTCGCGGGCGACGGCGACGCCGGTTAGCGGCTTGGCAGCACGGAAGTTCTGGTAGATCGCCGCGGCCATGAACGCCCCCGCCCCGGTCGACGCCCTCTGCATCAACACCCTTCGTACCCTCTCGATCGACGCCGTTCAGAAGGCGGAGTCAGGTCACCCGGGCTTACCGCTGGGCGCCGCTCCGATGGCGTACGTGCTGTGGCAGAACCACCTGAAGCACAACCCGGCGGATCCCAGCTGGTTCGACCGCGATCGCTTCGTGCTCTCGGCCGGCCACGGCTCAGCACTTTTGTACTCGCTGCTGCACGTCACCGGCTACCCGTTGACGATCGATGACCTCAAGGCGTTTCGTCAGTGGGGCAGCAAAACCCCGGGCCACCCCGAGTTTGGCCACACTGCGGGCGTCGAAGCCACCACGGGTCCCCTGGGTCAGGGGCACGCCAACGCGGTGGGCATGGCGATCGCCGAACGCGCGCTGGCGGGCCGCTTCAATCGCCCTGGCTTCGAGCTCGTCAACCACTTCACGTACGCGCTGATTTCCGACGGCGACGTGATGGAAGGCCTCACCCACGAGGCGGCTTCACTCGCCGGCCACCTGAAGCTCGGCAAGCTCATCTGCCTCTACGACGCGAACGACGTCACCCTCGACGGCCCGCTGTACATCTCGTTCAGCGAAGACGTCCAAGCGCGTTATGGCTCGTATGGTTGGCACGTTCAGACCGTGCAGCACGGCGACTCGGACCTCGCCGCCATCGACCAGGCGATTGCGGCCGCGAAGGCCGAGACGCAAAGGCCTTCGTTGATCGTGGTGAAGACGACGATCGGCTTCGGCTCACCGAACAAGGGCGGCAAGGCGTCTTCACATGGCAGCCCGCTGGGTGCGGACGAGATCGTGCTGGTGAAAAAAGCGCTGGGCTGGGATCCCGAGAAGAAGTTCTTCGTTCCGGAAGAAGCGAAGGCGCACTTTCACCTCGCGCTCACGCAAGGCAAGGCCGCGCAGGCCACGTGGGAAAAGCTGTTCGCCGACTACGCCACGAAGCACGCCGACCTCGCCGCGGAATGGAAGCGAACCCAGGCAGGCGATCTGCCCGAAGGGTTCGACGGCCTGCTGCCGGCTTTCAAGGCCGGAGAAGCGGTTGAGACGCGAACGTCGGCGGGGAAGGTGTTGAACGCGCTGGCGGCGAAGCTGCCCGAGCTCATCGGAGGCGACGCAGACCTCGCCGGCTCGACGAAGACCGGGCTGAAGGACGCGGGCGACTTCGACGGGCAGACGGGCAAAGGCAACAACCTGCACTTCGGCGTTCGCGAGCACGCGATGGGCTCGATCGCCAACGGCATCGCGTACCACGGCGGGCTGCGGCCCTTCGTCGCCACTTTTTTCACCTTCAGCGACTACATGCGACCGGCGGTGCGGCTCGCCGCGCTGAGCCACCTGCCCGTCATCTACGTGTGGACGCACGACTCGATCGCGCTGGGCGAAGACGGCCCGACCCACCAGTCGGTCGAGCACCTCGCCGCGCTGCGCTGCATGCCGAACCTCTACGTCGTGCGCCCGTGCGACGGCGACGAATCGGCGCAGGCGTGGCGGCTCGCGCTCGAGCGCACCGAAGGGCCCACGGCGCTGATTCTCACGCGCCAGAAGGTGCCCGGCCTCGACCACACGAAGCTGGCCCCTGCCACCGGCGTGCAGAAGGGGGCGTACGTGCTGTCTGACTGCAAGGGCCAGCCGGCGGCGCTGCTGCTCGCCACGGGCAGCGAAGTGTCCCTGGCGCTGGACGCGCAGGCGACGCTTGCGAAAGAGAACATCGCCACCCGGGTCGTCTCGATGCCGTGCTGGGAAGCGTTCAAGGCGCAGCCCGCGAGCTACCGCGAAGAGGTTCTGCTTCCTTCGGTGCCGATTCGCGTGTCGATCGAAGCCGGCGTCACGTTCGGCTGGGACAAGTGGGTCGGCGACGAAGGCGTCGCGATTGGCGTCGACAAGTACGGCGCGTCGGCTCCGGCCGAGGTGGTGATGAAGGAGTACGGCATCACCGCCGAGCACGTGGTCTCTGAAGTGAAGCGGCTGGTGAAGGGGGCTTAAGTTCCGGCCCCAGCAACAGGGAAGTTTGGGTGACTCTCTGCGTTGAACTTTGCTACGCCACCTGCGTCTGACTGCCTGTTGACGGAGCTAACGATATGAACCTGCTCGCTTTCATCGCCGCCGCTGCCCTCGCCGCGGTAACCCCCTCGCCGGCTGCGAAGACGGCGCTCGAACGCGGCGACAAGGCCCTCGAGAGCAACCAGCTCGACACCGCCATCAAGGCGTACCAGGACGCGATCGCCGCGACGCCGAACTGGGCCCCCGCGCTCAACGGCCTCGGCACCGCGCTGTTCAAGCAGGACAAGAAGGACCAGGCGGTCGCCCAGTACAAGCTGGCCGTCGAGGCCGACCCTGCCTTCTCGACCGGTTGGTACAACCTGGGAAAGGCGTGCCGCAAGGTGTCTGACTTCAAGACCGCCGCGAACGCCTACGAGCGGTACGTGAAGCTCGAGCCGAAGGATCCCGACGGCTACTACGGCCTCGGCGAGAGCTACCGCCTGCTGGGTGGAGAGAACGCGAAGGCCACCACGGCCTACGAGAAGTTCCTGAAGATGGAGACCCGCGCCAGCGAACAGAAGTGGATCGACAAGGCGAAGGAAGCGCTGGCTTCGTTGAAGGCGCCGGCTGCGGCGGAACCTGCGCCTGCCCCGGCTCCCGCTCCCGCGCCCTCCCCGACGACGGCTGCGCCCCCTGCGGCCGAGCCCATCGCCAACGCTGCCACCAGGAAGGTGCAGGAAGGCGACAAGTACATGGGCGAGAAGAAGTACCGCGAGGCGAGCTTCTCGTACCAGGACGCGGTGAACGCGGACCCGAAGAACGTCGAAGCGCTCTTCAAGCTCGGCAATTCCTACGCGGTGCTCGGGTACTACAGCCAGGCCATCGAACGCTGGCAGGTGGTGGCGAGCACGTCCACCGACCCGACCATCAAGAAGAGCGCGCAGGACAACATCACCAAGGCGCAGGCGAAGATGGCGTCGGCCGGAGGTGGGTCGCCGCAGTCGCAGGGCAAACAGCCCGGCTCGGGCCCGGTCGCCGACACGACCCGTGCCCAGGCCCGCGCGTACTACGAGCAGGGCGTGCGGCAAATTGGTTCCCGCGACTACGGCAATGCGCTCGCGAGCCTCTCGGCCTGTCTGCAGCTCGAGCCTGCGCTGTCGGTGGGCTACGTGGCCCGCGGGTCGGCGCTCATCGGCCTGCGGCGTTTTGCGGAAGCGGCGGTCGACTACCAGTACGCGCTTCGCCTCGACCCGAACCTCGGCTCGCCGCTGTATGGCCTCGCTGAGTCTTACCGCGGCCTGAATCGCCCGGCCGACGCGCGCACCTATTACGAACGGTATGTGGCCTCGAGCGCGACCGACGTGCGGCCCGAGCTTCAGACGGATTCGCGCAGCAAGCTCGACCAGCTGCGCGGCCAGTAACGATGCCTGCCATGAACACGACGGACATCAAGGCGCTCACCGAGCACGTCCAACAGCAGAGCGCCTTCGTCGAGACCCTGCTGGTCGAGACCGGCAAGGTCATCGTCGGCCAGAAGTACATGCTCGAACGGGTGCTGATTGGCCTGCTCTGCAACGGCCACGTGCTGCTGGAAGGCGTGCCTGGCCTCGCGAAGACGCTGACGGTGCGCACGTTCGCCGATGCGATCAGCGCCGCGTTTCAGCGCATTCAGTTCACGCCCGACCTGCTGCCCGCCGACCTCATCGGTACGGTCATCTACAACCAGCAGACGGGCAGCTTCGCCGTCCGCAAGGGCCCGATTTTTTCGAACATCATCCTCGCCGATGAAATCAACCGCGCGCCCGCCAAGGTCCAGTCGGCGCTGCTCGAGGCGATGCAGGAACGCCAGGTCACGATCGGCAACAACACCTTTCCGCTGCCGCAGCCCTTCCTCGTGCTCGCGACGCAGAACCCGATCGAGCAGGAAGGCACGTACCCGCTTCCGGAAGCGCAGGTCGACCGCTTCATGCTGAAGGTGAAGGTCGGCTACCCGACGCGCGACGAAGAGAAGATCATCATGGATCGCATGTCGGGCGATGGCCCGCCGAAGATCCAGAAGGTGATCACCCCCGAGCACATCACCAATGCGCGCGCAGTGATGCACAAGATCTACATCGACGAAAAGGTGAAGGACTACATCCTCAACATCGTCTTCGCGACGCGCGAGCCCGCGAAGTACGGGCTGAAAGATTTGTCTGACTTCATCTCGTACGGCGCCAGCCCCCGCGCCACCCTGTCGCTGACGCAGGCCGCCCGCGCCCACGCGTTTCTTCGTCACCGCGGCTTCGTCACCCCGGAAGACGTGAAGGCGATCGGCTTCGACGTGCTGCGCCACCGCATCTCGCTGTCGTACGAGGCGGAAGCCGAAGAGCAGTCGCCCGAACGCATCA
>JAYUXE010000549.1:0-1860 GCA_043753165.1 Archangiaceae bacterium
TCTTTGCGCGTGCTCACCGCGAACGCCGCGTTCGAAATTCTCGTCGGAGCCAAAGACCTGGGCGGCGTCGAGCTCTCGCAGGTGATGGAGAAGGTGCCCCCCCAGGCCCCCGACGAAGGCCGCACGGAAGAAGTCGAAGTCCGCTGCCGCACCGGCCAGACCGTCAGCCTCACTTTCAGCCGCCGCGGAGCGACCGTCGCCGTCGTCGCCCGCGGCCTCTCGTCCGTCGGTGATTCCCTCGCTGCCGCCGGCCGCGCGTTGATCGAACAGGCCCGCGTCGAGTCCGTGCTGCTCGAGCTCGGCCGCAACGTCGCCGGCGCCACCAGCGAAGAAGAGCTGGTCGCCACCGTCGCGCGCGGCGTGAAGCGGTTGTTCCCCGGCCGCACGTTCTGCGTTCGCATCACCGACCCGCGCACGCTCGCGCTCACGTCCCTCTACGCCGAAGGCCGCATGCGCGAAGGCACGCGCGACATCATCTGGCTCAAAACATCGGCGGTCGACAAGACGCACCTCGAGACGCGCGGCCTGCCTGCCGACCGCGTCAAGCTGACCTCCACCGAGATTCCGCTGATTTTTCACGGCAGCGTGCGCGGCGTCTGTGCCCCTCTCGTCGCGTCAGGCCAGCTCTTTGGCGCCGTGAACGTCGAATACCCCGCCGGCCTTTCGGCTGACCTCGTCAGCGACGAGCGCCTGTTGATTCAGCTCGCGAACCAGGTCTCGGTCGCGGTGCGAAACGCGAAGCTCATCGACGAGCTCACCTTCGTGCGGAAGTACCTCGAAGAGCTGCTCGAGCACGCGAACGCGCTGATGCTGGTCGTCAACCGCGAGCGCAAGGTCGTCGTCTTCAACCGCGCGCTGGCCACCATCACCGGCTTCACCAAGCCTGAGGTGCTGGGGCAGGACCTGCTGGACTTCGTCCCCGAGGCCGAACGGCTCAAGGTGATGCGGGTGATGGCGGCGTCGCTGAAGGGCGAGGCGGTGTCGAGCTTCGAGACGCGCGTCACCGGGCGCGACGGCAAGGAAATCAAGGTCGCGTTCGCCACCTCGGCGGTGATGACGCAGCAGGGTGAGGTCGAAGGCGTGATTGCGATCGGGCAGGACCTGACGCGCATGCGCGAGCTCGAACGGCGCGTCATCCAGGCCGAGAAGCTCGCGTCGCTGGGCCAGCTCGCCGCGAGCGTGGTGCACGAAATCAACAACCCGATGACGGCCGTGTCGACCTACGCGGACGCACTGCTCAAACGCTCACTGGGCCAGCCGACCGCCGACGCCGGCGACATGGAAAAGTACCGGAAGATTTCCGACAACGCCGACCGCGTGCTGCGTTTCACCCGTGACCTCGTCAGCTACGCGCGCCCGGCGCAGGAAAAGCCGGAAGAAGTCGACTTGAACGCCGCGGTCGAACGCGCCATCGGGTTCTGCGAGCACGTGCTGCAGAAGCACGGCGTGAAGCTGTCGCGTTCATTCGGCGAGCTGCCCCACTTCCTGGCCGTGCGGCAGAATCTGGTTCAGGTGTTCGTCAACCTCATCACCAACGCCTGCCATGCGACGCCCAACGGCGGCACCGTCACCATCGTCACGAAGACTGAAGGCGCGCACGTGCTCGCGTCGGTGTCGGACACGGGAAGTGGCATCGGCGCCGACGTTCGCGCGCGCATCTTCGAACCCTTCTTCACCACCAAGCCCGACGGCAAAGGCACCGGCCTCGGCCTTTCCATCGTTCAGGGCATCGCCGAAAACCATGGCGGCACCATCACCGTCGACAGCACCGTCGGCGTCGGCACCACGTTCACGCTTCGTCTGCCGGTGGTCACGCAGGGCGACTGAGCACGAAACGGATGTCGCGGTGTGGCCCTTCTG
>JAYUXE010000550.1:0-10304 GCA_043753165.1 Archangiaceae bacterium
GCCGGCGTCGAGGCCTGGCAGGTAACCGGGCTGGACGTGGATCTTCCGCGCAGTGGCGCCGAGGCGTGGGCCGAAGCGGGCGCCGACCTGCGCGTGCACTTCACGCTCTTCCGCAGCGCGTACCTATTCCTTCTGGCCGGCCCGCGGTTCAGCCTGCGCCGGCCGCAGCCCGTGTTCGAGACGACCGGTGAAGCGTTCACGGTGCCAATCGTCAGCGGCGAGGCCGCGCTCGGGCTGGGCTGGCAGTGGTAGACCTTCGGGCGCGATGCGTGCGTGGGTCCTTCCTCTCTTATTGATCTCAGCCTGTGTCGCCCCGATCGACGTGGGCGGCAACGACGCCGGCTGCGGACCTTCGAACTGCGCGGGCTGCTGCGACTCGACCGGTGCCTGTCGAACGAATCAATGCGGGCTCGGTGGCGTCGCCTGTCTGTCATGCGCAGCAGGCACCAGCTGCCAGGCCGGGAAGTGTGAGCTGGCCGACCGCTGCACACTGCCGGCGTCGGTCGATTGGGCCGCAGTGGCGATTGGCGGCAGCGCGTTTCGAACCATCGCGTTGAAGAATCCAACCGCGGTGAAAGTGGTGGCGACCGTGCAGGGAATCGCGACGGGCGATGCGGCCCGCTTCACTGCAGATCGAATCAACCGAACGATCGAGATCGCGCCGAACGCCACCGAAGAGATCGAGATCCGTTTCTCGCCCACCGAGGTGAAGACGTCGACCTCGCGCCTCATCATCCGCGTCTCCGACAGCTGCCCGGATCAGATCGTCACGCTCACCGGCACCGGCGTCGCGCAGGTGCTGACGTGGTCCCCCGAGCCGCTCGACTGCGGCTACCTGACCCCGGGCGTCGAGAAGATCTACGAGACGACGTTCGTGAACGCAGGTGCCGCTGCCGCTCAGCTGTCTTCGCTGCGCACCTCGTCACCCGACTACCGCGTCGTCGGTGCAGCCTCGGCCACCGTTCCTGCGCGCGGCTCGACGAAGGTGCAGGTCGCCATGAAGCCGTCGGCGCTGGGCCCCCGCGACGCGCAGCTGTTGTTCGACACCAGCCTTCCGCTTCAAGCGACCGGCGTTCAGCAGCTGCGATGCATCGGCGGCGGGCGCGACCTCGATGCGGTGGGTTTGACCGATTTGGGAAACATCGCGTACTTCTCGGGCGCCCCGACGTTCGTGAAAGGCCGGCTCGCGATCCGCAACGTCGGCACCGCGCCCGACACGTTGCACCTCGGCACCAACGGGGCCGGCGACACGCTGTGGACGGTGACCGCGAAGTCGGGCCTGGCCAGCGAGCTCTGCGTCGGTGACTTCGTCGCAGGCGCCTGCACGAACGCGCCGATCGCCGGCAGCTACGACAAGGGGCTCGGCCTCATCGCGGGCGGGCAGCTCGAAGTTCCGATTCGCGTGATGCCGCAGAGCGCCAGCGCGAAGGAATGGGACGTCGTGATTCGATCGGATGATCCCGACGAGCCGCTGTTCACCACCACCATTCGTGCCACGGCCGCGGTGCTGCCCGACTGCAGCTACACGGTCGACCCGCTCGCGCTCGACTTCGGGCTCGTTGCCTCGGGCTCCACGCGCGAGCTCGAACTCCACGTGCGCAACACCGGCACCACGCCGTGTCTGCTCTCGGGCCTCGCGCTCGGCATCGGCGCGCATCCGTTCTTCTCGCTGGTGGGTGGCCCGGTGCCGACCCAGACGGTCGCCGCGCAGGCGATGAAGGTCGTGAAGGTGCGGTTTGCCCCGACGGGCGCGGCCCCGGCCAACCTCACCGAAGTCGCCGCTGCCCTCGAATTCAACGCTGCCAGCCGCGCCCAACCCCAGGCGACCATCGCCCTGGCCGCGACCATCGGCCCCGCCTGCTTGTCGGTGGTGCCCAACCACTTCGACTTCGGCACCATCGAGAAGACGTGCAACAGCGCGACCCGCACCTTCCTCGTCTACAACACGTGCAGCGCCCCGGTGGAGATCGACTCGTGGCTGCTGAACCAGCCGGGCAACGAGTTCGTCGCGGTGAACTCCGCAGCGCTGACGCAGGGGACGATGGTGAACCCCGGCGCCAGCCCCCTGACCTTCAGCCTCAAGTACCGGCCCGTCGACGACGGCCGCGATGCTGCGCGATTCGTGATCCGCGCCCGGCAGGGCACGGCCGTCGTCGACACGGTGGTGCCGCTGACGGGCGGGGGCGATTCGCAGGGACTCAACACCGACGCGCTGTTGCAGGGCGGCAACCTGCTGGCCGACATTCTTCTCGTCATCGACAACAGCTGCTCGATGTCCGACAAGCAGACGTCACTCGGCGCGGGATTTCCGGCGTTCATCTCGAACGCGCGTGCAGTCGGCCTCGACTTTCAGATCGGCGTCACCACGTCTGACATGGGCGCGACCGGCGGGCGGCTGGTCGGCACGCCGAAGATCTTGAATTCTTCGATGAACAACCTGAACTCCCTGTTCTCGCAGCGCGTCGCGCAGGGCACGGGGGGCAGCGCGAACGAAGAGCTGCTCGCACCCGCGACGGCCGCGGTGACGGCTCCATTGATCACCACCGACAACGCCGGCTTCCTGCGCGCTGGGGCGACCCTCGGCATCGTCTCGGTCTCCGACGCCGAAGATCAGAGCCCCCAGCCGGTGAGCTTCTATGTGAATCAGCTGATCAACGTGCGGCCGGCAGGGAGGCTGACGTTCAGCGCGATCGCTCCGCTGCAGGCGAGCTCGCCGACGCCAGGTTGCCAGTACGACGGGGCAGGTGGAGCGCCTCGCACCGTCGCCGCCGTCAACGCGCTGAGTGGGTTGCTGCGCGAAATCTGCCCGCCCGACTTCAACCAGGGCCTGCTCGACCTGGGACCCAGCGTCTTCGGCGCGCTGTTTGGAACTTCGGCCTTCGCGCTCTCGAACATTCCGGATCTCACCGGCGGGAAGATGATCACCGTGAAGGTCGACGGCGCGGTGGTGACGCCGACGACGATGGGTGGGTCGACCGTCTGGACCTACGACCCCACCGCCAACCGCATCGTGTTCGAGCTCGCCTATGCGCCGCAGCCCGGCAGCACCGTCACCGCCTCGTACTTCGTAGGCTGTATTCTTTAGGGCGCCAGACAGCCGCCGTTCGTCACCTCACCGCCGCCACTCCAGCGGCACTGCGTGAAGCGCCGCCTGCCGTTCGAGCTCGTGCAGTTCCGCCTCAGCGGCGAGGCGGTCTGGCTCTGCGCGCGCCAGGCGGTCGCGCAGTTGCTGGTACTGCGCGTTGCCTTCCTGGCTCAGCTGCATCCGCCCGCTGCCGACCAGCTGATCCATTCGTTCGATCTCGGACTTCGCCGCGCGGGCCGAGGTCTGAATCTGCTCGAGCCGCTGGCGGATCTGCCGGAACCGCTGCCGCCACGCCGCCTCTTCCTCGGCTTCACGGCGATCCGGCACGACGATCGCGGGCGGGGGGACGACGGCGGCCTCGACGGCCTTCAGCGTCCTGCCTTCGACCGGAAACGACTCACTGCCCAGCGTCAGCTCGCCTTCGCCGATCAGCTGACCCGCCTTGCAGTCGAGCGACTGAACCAGCCCCGCGCTCAAGTACATGCCTTCGGCGATCCGGTTGTGGATCATCCACGCGATGCGCCGGCTCGAAGCATTCCCTGCCTCCGCGTCCTTCAACGACACCCAACTCGAAAACGTGCCGCGGACTGCGCACGTCTGGCCATTCGCCGCCGTGAAGACGAAGTCGCGAAGCACCGCGTGCGGCACCGCCTTCCACCGTTCCATGATCACCGCCACTGCGCGGCCTTCGACCGCCCGGCTTCCCACCAGCTGCGTCATCCCCGGCAACAACCGTTCGCGCTCGGCCAGCTGTTCTTTGAGGTCCTCGGCCTGAACGCGAGAAAGGATCTTCTGCCAGCGCGCCAGGGCTGCGTCATTCGACGGCGCCTGCGCGTACTCCAGCGGCAGCGCGAGCCCGATGCCTTCGGTGTCCGTCACCTTCATCGACACGATGCCCAGCACTTCGCCGCGATCGTTGAACATCGGCCCGCCGCTGTTCCCGGGGTTCACCGTCGCATCCAGCTGCACGTACGCGAGGCCTAAAAATCCGCGGCCGACGAAGCTGACTTTTCCCTCGTGCACGGTGAAGTCGAGCCCTCGGGGGCTGCCGATGAACACGATCTTGTCGCCCGGCTCGAGCGAAGTGGTGTCGCCGACGTCCAGCGGCTCGAGGTTCGCTGCGGCCACTTCGACCACCGCGAGATCCGTCCACGGGTCCTTTACCTGCACCTTGCCGAGCAGGTTGCGGCCATCGGCCAGCGTCACCATCACCGGCCCTTCCGCGCAGACGACGTGCGCGTTGGTGATCAACTTCTCAGGCCCGATGAAGAAGCCCGAGCCCAGCTTCTCGCCGCACTTCACCGCCGCCACCGCACGCAACACCTTCTTGCTGAGCTGCTGCGTCGTCAGCCGCGCCGTCACGGGCGGCTCGAATGGTCGCGGCGCCACCACCGGTTCCACCGGCGCGACCGGGTCGACGACCGGCGGCGCGCGCAGCTGCGTCATTCCGTAGACACCCGCGAGCACCAGCACGGCACCAAAGCCCACCCACGTCCGGGTCGCGATCCGCCGGGCGACGGGCACCACGGCCGGCCGCCCCACCGCATCCAGCCCTGACGTCGCCAGCGTGGCGATCACCTCGGCCGCAAAGGACTTCGACACCTGCGCCACCAGCGCCTGCGAGCCTGACATGAGCCGATCACGCGCCTGCGCAAATGAAGGCGCCGGAGCCCCCATCGCGCTCAAGTCCTTCGCCGCCTGAAACGCCTTGCGCGGGTCGCCCAACGGCTGGGTCAGAAAGACATCGAGCAACAGGCTCGTACCGCAGGTGTTGCAGGTCTGGGCCTCGCCAGGGGCGCGCGCACCGCAGTTCGGACACTGCGTCTCGGCTGTCACACGGCCGATGTTACGCTCGGCCGCTTCAATGCCCCACATCGCATTCGTCGCTCCGCACTTCCTCGAGAACACCAATCGGTATGTCTCGGCCTTTGCAGAGCAACCCGGCGTGAAGCTCTCGGTGATCAGCGCCGACCCTGCATCCGCAATTCCTGCCGCGCTCGAGCCGATGATCGCAGGCCACTACCAGGTCGCCGACATCGGCGACGGCGCCCAGCTGGGCAAGGCCGCCCGCGCCCTCGGCAACGTCGACCGCCTCACCGGCGCGCTCGAGCAGCTGCAGCTGCCCATGGCCCACGCCCGCGAGATCGCCGGCGTGCCAGGGATGCTTCCGGAAATCGCCCGAAACTTTCGCGACAAAGATCGAATGAAAGAAGTGCTGCGTGCGCATGGCGTGCCCGTCGCGGCCAGCGCGCTTGTCACGTCAGACGCCGAGCTCCGCGCGTTCATTCGCAAGGTCGGCTTCCCCATCATCGTCAAGCCGCAGGCGGGGCTCGGCGCCCGTTCGACGCAGCGGGTGATGAACGAGGCGGACCTCGCTGCGCTGCCGTTCGCCCCCACCGGCACGCGACCCCTGCAGGCCGAGCAGTTCGTTCGCGCGCGCGAGCACACCTGCGAGACGGTGAGCATTCACGGCCGGGGCATCTGGCAATCGGGCACGCGGTACTTCCCCAGCCCACTCGAAGTGCTCGAGACGCCGTGGGTGCAGTACTGCGTGCTGCTGCCGCGCGAGGCCGAGCCGACGTGGTCGTCGTTCGCTGCGACCAATGAAGCCGCGCTGAAGGCGCTGTTCGGAAAAGATCCCCACGTCACCGGCACCGCGCTGACGCACATGGAATGGTTCCTCTGCGACGACGGCGCGATGCTCGTCAACGAAGTCGGCGCCCGGCCTCCCGGCGTTCACATCATGCCGCTGATGTCGCTGTCGCACGGGGTCGACATGATCCGCGTCTGGGCCGAGCTGATCGCCTTCGATCGCTTCACGCCGCCCAACCGCACCGCTGCTGCAGGGGCCGCCTTCTTCCGCGGGCAGGGCAGTGGCGATCGCATCGTCGCGGTCGAAGGCCTCGAGCGCGCAATCATCGAAACCGGCGGCGCGCTGGTCGAAATGCGCACCCCGAAGGTCGGCATGGCCCGCGCCGCCGGATACGAAGGGGAAGGGTGGGCGACGGTCAGGCACTCGACCACCGACGGCGTGAAGCAGGCGCTGCTGTCGCTCATCCAGAACGTGCAGATTCGGTACGGCTGAACGCGCTACTCGACGAAGTGCGTGAGGGTGAAGCGCGGCTTCACGTCGACGCGGCTCACCGCTTTCGTCTTATCGGGCCGCACCACCTCGACGCGGTGATACCCCTCGTACAGCGCCTGCTGGCCGACGGGCGCCGTGCCGACTGCGCGGCCGTCGATGAGAATGGCGCTGCCCACCGGAGCCGTGATGTCGACCCAGCCCTGCGCCAGTTCCCACGAGCGCGGCGAGTTGTTGCCAGGCACCAGCTCGATCACCACCACCTTGTGGATGAACGGGTCGTGCGACTCGAGCGCCAGTTCGACCCGGCCCGCCAGCGCGGTCACATACACCGGCGTCGAACCCAGCTTCTCGCCGTTCACCGTCACCTCGGTCACCGGGCTCGTGCTCACCTTGATCAACCCCGCGGGCCGCTTCTCGACGCCACCGCCGTCGACCACCACGTCGGCGAACATCGCGGGCTGCACGGCGATGGCTGCCCGGGGTTCCAGTGGCTTCTCGGGGGCAGGCGGCTCGGCAGGCGCGCTGCGCTTCGCCACCGGAACCATCGCAGGCGCGGTCGCCTTCGGCGTGAAGAGGAACGCGAGGACCCAGGCGGCGGTCAGACCGAGCAGGGCGATCGAGCCGAACCGGAAGTTCCGCGACGCCGGCGACGCGAGCCACAATCGCCACCTCCGCGTCGGGTCGGGCTCCGACGTGAGGGTCGACCTCGCCGCGATCTCTGCCGCATCGAGCTTGTCTTTCACCGGCTGAAGAATCGCGATCGACCCGTCGGGCTCGGCCAGCGCGGTCAGCGACGGGCTCGCCGGCGGCAGATCGCGAAACGTCGCGTCGTTGACCGGCAGCATTCCCGTCGGCTCGGACGAAAGATCGGGCAGCGACTCGCCGTCCTCGACGAACGTCGCTTGCGGATCCGAAGGGGCAGGTTCCTTGCGCATCGAACAGGGCGGACATTCTCACCCGGTTGCTTCGCGTGCCACTGTGCAGAACCCACCTCGCGTTGTGCAGCCGGCTGCACGCCATCTGACGGCGCTGTGCAGTCAGAGGCTCAAGGCCCGCGCGATGCAGTCGGCCGGCCTATGGTGTGGTTCCTGCGAGCGGTCGTCTTTCCCATGGCAAACCTTCAGGCCCACGAATGGCTCACGATCGCGTCCTGCGCGGGCCACCTCGGCCTCGCGACGATTGCGCTTCGGCGGCTGACGAAGAGCCCGTTGGCGCTGCCGCTGGCCCTGCTGTGCCTCGACCTCTTCGCGTTCAACGCCGCCGACGTCGCGCACCACGTCACCGAGGCGCCGCAGTGGCTCTGGCTCGACGCGGTCTGCACGTCGCTGATGGTGCCGCTGGCGATTCGCTTCGCGCTCGCGTTCGTCGGCAAGAGCCGTGCGCTGTCGTGGGTCACCCGCATCTTCGACCTCTATTTCGGGATTGTGGCGATCGCCTGCGCCGCTGCGTTCTTCGGCGTCGACTGGGCACAGGGCTACGCCGGGACCACGCGCTGGGCACAATCGGTCGCGCCTGGAGCGACCGCCGCGATCATCGCCCTCGCCATCATCTTCTACCGTCACCTCACCTCGGTGCAGAGCCCGCTGGAACGCGCACGGACGTGGCTGATGATCGGTGGCCTGGCGCTGGGCGCCGCGGGCAACTTCTGCGACCTGCTGGCCAACACGGGCTTCGACGTGCCGCGCCTCGGGCCGCTGGGCATGTTGATGACGACGCTCGCGCTCAGCACTGCGGCCCTGCGCGTCGGCCTGTTCGAAGGCCGCATCTCGTGGCTCATCGCCGCCAACGGCCTCGTCCTCGGAGCGCTGCTGCTGTTCGGCTACGTCGCCGTCTTCTATTTCCTCGGCGGCAACACGGCGCTGCTCGTCGTCGGGGCCGGAACCCTGACGCTCGCGCTCGTGCCGGCGCTGGTCGCGATGACCCGCGCGGCCTCGGCGCAAAGGCAACGGCTCGAGTACCACGCGACGTTGGGCCGCTTCAGCGCGCAGATGGCGCACGACCTTCGCAACCCGCTGGCGGCGATCAAGGGCGCCGCGCAGTACCTGAAGGAAGAACAGAAACGCGGCACGATGACGGACGCGGGCGACTTCCTCACGTTGATCATCGACCAGGCGAACCGGCTCGATCGCGTCGTCAGCGAGTACCAGCGCATCGGCCGCATCGAGACGGTGCTCAAGCCGGTAGAGCTCGACACGCTGGTCGCCGAGGTGCTGGGGGGGCAGGCGCTCGCGGCCCCAAAGGGAATCGTGCTGCAGCGCAGGCTCGAGGCGAAGGGGTCGACGTGCCAGGCCGACACCGATCTCATTTCAGCCGCCGTCGAGAACCTGGTGCGTAACGCGTTCGAGGCGATGCCCGGCGGAGGCACCGTCACCGTCTTCACCGAAGCAGTCGAAGGCTTCGTTCAGCTCTCGGTCGCCGACACCGGCACAGGCATGGACCCGCGCATCGTCGAGCAGGCCTTCGGCGAGTTCTTCACCACCAAGGCGACCGGCAGTGGGCTCGGCCTCGCGTTCGTTCGCCGCGTCGCCGAGGCGCACGGCGGCGAAGCGAGCCTGAAGAGCCTGGAAGGAAAGGGCACCACCGTGCAGCTGCGGATCCCCTGCGCGGTCTGACGACGAAGCCCGGACTTCAGGCTTTCGCGTCGATGCCGAGCTCGGCGAGCTTGTTGTAGAGCGTGCGGCGCGCGACCCCGAGGATCCGCGCCGCCGTGGTCCGATTTCCATTGGCCCGGGCGAGCGCATCGAGCACCGCCGCCTTCTCTGCTTCTTTTCGACGATCATCCAGCGACGCATCAGGCGACGACGCAGGTGACGCCGCCAGCGGAGCCGCCTCCGAACGCATCAGCTCGCGCGACACCACCGCGCCCGAGATCCTGTCGGCGTCCGACATCACCACCAGCCGTTCGATGAAGTTCTGCAGCTGCCGCACGTTGCCCCTCCACGGCTGCGCCTCGAGCACCGCCAGCGCGTCATCCGTCAGCTCGAGATCGGGCCGTTCATTCTGCTTCCCGTGTTCCCGCGCGAAGTGCAGAGCCAGCGGGCGAATGTCTTCTTTCCGATCGCGCAACGGAGGAATCCGAATCGGAATCACGTTCAACCGGAAGAAGAGGTCTTCGCGAAACGCGCCCTCGGCCACCATCGCCTCGAGGTTCCGGTGCGTCGCCGCGACGAACCGCACGTCGGCCGTCAACACCTGCGTCCCGCCCACCCGTTCGTACTCGCGCTGCTGAATCAACCGCAGCAGCTTCAGCTGCACCGTCTTCGTGATGTCGCCGAGCTCGTCGAGAAACAGCGTGCCGCCTTCTGCGAGCTCGACGCGCCCCGGCTTGCGTGAGACGGCGCCCGTGAACGCCCCCTTCTCGTGCCCGAAGAGCTCGCTTTCCAGCAGCTGTTCCGACAGCGCAGTGGGGTGGACCACGACGAACGGCCCGTCTTTGCGCTTGCTGCGATCATGAATCGCGTGCGCCGCGAGCTCTTTGCCGACGCCACTTTCGCCGCGCAGCAGCACCGTCGCTGGGCTCCGCGCGGCGCGGGTCAACTGCTCGTCGCATTCCTTCATCGCGGGTGAGACGCCCAGCGTGAGGCCGGCGGTAGCCGAAGCCGAAGGGGCCGCCAGCCTTTCCAATTCCTTCTTCACGACGAACAAGATCTCGTCGCGCTCGAACGGCTTCTGCACGAAGTCCGACGCGCCGCGCTTCATCGCTTCCACTGCGAGCGCCACGGTTCCATGCGCCGTCATCAAGACCACCTGCACTTCCGGCCAGCCTTGTTTGATCTTCGTCAGCAGCTCCATGCCGTCGACGTTCGGCATCCGCACGTCACTGATCACGAGCTGCACGAACCGCTGGTCGAGGATCTCGAGCGCGTTCGCCGCCGAATTCACCCACTGAACGTCGTGGCCTGCCTGGCGCAGCAACCCTTCCAACACCTTGCCCACGGCCGGGTCGTCGTCCACCACCAGAACCGAAGCGGTCACTGCTCGTGCAGCCATGTGCGACAGCTTGTCATGTTTCTCGGCGCGCACGGCTTCGGATGAAGGCCTGCTTCGCGTGGTGCGCCAACGCATCGACCGCCTCGTTCCACTTGTCTCCGTTGTGCCCTCGCACCCAGCGCGTCGTCGCTGCGGCTGCGACTG
>JAYUXE010000551.1:0-10293 GCA_043753165.1 Archangiaceae bacterium
AACAGAAGCAGAGCAACCCATTCGAATTTGCGGATTCCCATGGTTCCCCCGCAACGACTGCGAGCTAGAGGAAGCGCTCGAGCTTCGCGGCTTTGAGCGCTTCCACCACCTTGCGAACGTCCTGCGCCTTGTCTTTGGGCAGGACGAGCACGGCGTCACCGGAATCGATCACCACGACATCCTTCATGCCGACGACCGCCAGCGGCTTCTTGCCGGCGATGACGACGCAGCCGGATGAATCGATGACGAACGCGTTTCCTTCGACCACGTTGCCCTGGGGATCCAGCGGGCGGAGCTCGGGAAGGGCAGAGAAACTGCCGACGTCGCTCCAGCCGCAGTCGGCGCGCACGACGGCGATGTTGCTCGCCTTCTCTGCAACCCCGTAGTCGATGCTCGTCGCCGGCATCTTCGGAAACTGCTTCTCGAGCACGTCGTCGTATTTCTTCTTGCCGATCGCAGCGCGCACCTTGTCCAACGACTTGCTCAGCTCGGGCATGAGCAGCTCGAACGCGGCCAGCATCACGTCGGCGCGGAAAACGAAGATGCCTGCGTTCCACAGGTAGTCGCCCGACGAGAAATACCTTTCGGCCGTCTCGAGGTCCGGCTTCTCGACGAAGCGCGCGACGCGGTTGGCTGGCGGCTGCAGTTCTTCGCCGACCTGGATGTAGCCGTAGCCCGTCTCGGGCCGCGTGGGCTTGATGCCGAGGGTGACGATTTCGCCCCCCTGGGCAATCTCGATCGCCGAACGCAGCGCCGCGCGAAACGCTTCCGGGTCCGCGACATGTTGGTCTGACGGCATCACCACCATCACGCCCTTCGGGTTGCGATGCGCCACGTGCGCGCAGGCGAGCGCGATCGCCGGAGCCGTGTTCCGCGCTTCCGGTTCCACCAACACGTTCTCTTTCGGCAACCCCTTCAGCAGCTTCGCCGCCGGCTTCGCGTGCATCGGGCCGCACACCACGAAGCTGTCGACCAGCGGAGCAAGCCCTTCCAGACGATCCATCGTCTCGGCGATCATCGTCTTGCCGCCGGTGAGCGGCAGGAACTGCTTCGGGCGCGCCTTCCGCGACAGAGGCCAGAACCGCGTTCCTGAACCGCCGGCCATGATGACCGGGAAGATGTCGCCTGGTGTCTGTTTTCCCATGGATGCGCTTCTACCCCGGCGTTGGCACCCTCAGATTGTCCGAATGTTCGACGCCCACCTGTCCACACTTCAGTCGCCTAATTCATGACTGACTGGTTTTCAGTCGATTGCGCTTCATGTGTCGGAAACAAGCGCAACCAAGCGCATCACTCAAATCTTCGTAACCATTCATTATAAGTCGTTTCTGTAAAGGTTCCTGCATTCTATGGCCTGTGGGTGTCTCGCGTGCGTGACTGTCGCATTTCCGCATCACGATAATGAATTCAAGCGGTTGAGACTTGGCCGGCCCCTTGCTCATGGGAAGACGCGCCGGACCCAAACAACAATCTTTCTTGATCAGCCATCACCGGGCAACGCCGCCCGAGGGGTTACTTCCATGTCTCGAGTTCATGCTGCAGCAGTTGTGTTGGTTGCGCTGGTTGGATGTGGCGGCCAGGAAGTCACCATCAAGAGCGGTGGCGCAGATGACACCAGCAGCGCGACGGGTGAGCTGAGCTGGACCCAGTTCCTCTCGAAGGTGCACCAGCTTCCCGAGCAGGACCTCTTCATCGTCAACGGCGACTCGACGGTCGAAGGCTGGAAGAACCTGCGCCAGTTCTACGAAGAGACCGTGCTCGGCAACCAGCAGCTGATCATCGACCGCACCGGCAACGCCGACTCGAAGTGGAATGACACCCAGAAGCTCAACCTCACCTACTGCGTCAGCAACAGCTTCGGCACGCGCAAGGCTTCGGTGGTGCAGGCGATGGCGAACGCGGCGGGCGAGTGGGCCGCGGCCTCGAACATTAAGTACATCTACGTCCCGGCGCAGGACGGCAGCTGCACCATCAACAACAACAACATCCTCTTCGATGTTCGCCCGGTGAACGTGAACGGGCAGTACCTCGCCCGTTCGTTCTTCCCCGGCGACTCGCGCTCGGCGCGCAGCGTCGAAATCGACGACACGGCCTTCACCACCGGCAGCAACCCGACCCTCACCGGCTTGCTGCGCCACGAGCTCGGCCACACCCTGGGCTTCCGTCACGAGCACACCCGCCCCGAAGCCGGCACCTGCTTCGAGGACAACAGCTGGCGCGCGCTCACCACCTACGACTCGGCTTCGGTGATGCACTACCCGCAGTGCAACGGCACCGGCGACTGGACGCTGACCTTCACCGCGAAGGACATCGCCGGAGCCAAGGCGGTCTACGGCGCTCCGGGTGGCGGCACTCCGCCCCCGCCGACGTCGCAGGAAGTCGAGCAGACCTTCACCGGCAACGTCGCGAAGGGTGGCTGGAGCAACGTCCCCGCCATCACCGTGCAGCCCGGCACCGCGTTCACCGCCGTCCTTTCGGGAAGCGGCGACCCGGATCTCTACGTGCGCGTCGGCTCGGCGCCCACCACCACCAAGTACACCTGCCGCCCGTACCTCGACGGCCCCAACGAGACCTGCGCCATCACCGTGCCGGCCTCGAGCTCGAAGGTCTTCGTCAGCATCAACGGCTTCACCGCGGCGAGCTTCAGCGTGAAGGTCACCTACACCACGCCTTAAGCGGTCAACAGCTCAGAGGTCTGTTGCATCCGCGGCGTCCCAGCCAGGTCCGTAACTCGGTGCTTCGGCATCCTTCGGGTCGCTCACGAACCTCACCTTACCTTGCGCCCATCGCATCGTAGGTCGCGTACTTGTAGACCTCGGAGAGCGTCGGGTAGTTGAAGCACGCTTGAATGAAGAGGTCGGCGGTGGCGCCCATGAGCATCGCGGTCAGCCCGACGTGAATGAGCTCGGTGGCGCCTTCGCCGATGAGATGAACACCCAGCAGCTTCTGGTCTGCGCGTCCGAACAGCAGCTTCAAGCGCCCGTGCTGCTCACCGATGATTCGCCCCTTCGCGTTGTCCGCGAACGACGCGCGGCCCGAGACGTACGGAATTCCCTTCTCGCGCAGCGCCTCTTCCGTCTCGCCCGCCATCGACACTTCCGGAATCGTGAAGACGCCGAAGGGCAAGACGGTCGGCAGCGACGTCTTGTATTTCAGGTCGAATGCATCGACGACCGCGACGCGCGCCTGGTCCATTGCCGTCGAGGCCAGCGCCGGAAAGCCGATGACGTCGCCCGCCGCGTAGATGTGCGGCACCGACGTGCGAAACCGCGCATCGACCGTCAGCTGCCCGCGTTTCCCCGCCGTGATTCCTGCCGCGGCGAGGTTCAAGTCGGCCGTGTTCGCGTTGCGGCCCGCGCAGACGAGCACCAGGTCTTCATGCAGCGAACGGCCCGACGCGAGCGTCAGCGCCACGCCGTCACCTTCGCTGGTGACCGTCTTCACCGTGTCGCACTTGCTGACGACGATGCCGAGGCCCGCCATCCGTTCTTCGAGCAGCGCCTGAATCTCGCCGTCGAGAAAAGGCAGCAGCCCGCTGCGGCTCTCGACCAGGGTCACCTTCGTGCCCAGCGCCGCGAACAGACACGCGTACTCGCAGCCGATGACTCCGCCGCCCACCACCGCCATCGACTTCGGCAGCATGTGCACGCGCACGATTTCGTCCGAGTCGTAGACCTTCAGGTCGTCGAAATCGAAGAGCTCGGGCCGGTTCGGAGCCGACCCCGTCGCAATCAACACCACGTCGGCCGTGACGCGAGCGCTTCCGACTCGAACCGTGTGAGGGTCGACGAACGAGGCGCTGCCCGACAGCCGGGTGACCCGGTGCCGCGCGAGGTTGTCATCGATGCGCGCGCGCTCTTCCTTCATCACCACGTCCGACCGGTAGAGCAGGTCGTCGAGCCGCGCCGCGCGATTGAGCGCCAGGTCGACGCCGTGCAACCCCCGCTGCCGGAACCCCGAGAGGTACAGCGCGGTTTCCCGCAGCGTCTTGCTGGGAAGGGTGCCGGTGTTGACCATCGCTCCGCCGGACACGGGCTCGCGCTCGACCAGCGCCACCTTTTTTCCGAAGTAGGCCGCCTGCGCAGCCCCCTTCTCGCCCGCCGGGCCACTGCCAATCACCAGCAGGTCGAAGTGCGCGTCAGCCATGGACCTTTTCCAATTCCAGTTAACGCTTTTTCGCGGGGTGGAACCACCCTTCAAATGCTCAAAGGAAAAACGCCCCTCATCGTTGCGCTGGTTCTCGGCGTCTTCGCCGGCCTCATCGCCTTCAGCGCGGTGAAGAAGAAGGAATCCGACGTGCGCCGGGGCTGGAACCTGGTGCCTGTGGTGGTCGCCGCGACGGACATCGGCGAAGGCACGATCGTCACCTTCGACATGATTTCCCAGCGGTCGGTGCCCGAGCAGTTCGTCACCTCGTCCGTGGTGAAGCCGGACTCGGCTTCCTACGTGGTGAACCAGAAGGTGCTCGTGCCCGTGCAGGCCGGCGACCCGCTGTTGTGGAGCCAGTTCGAGACCACGCGCGCGGCCGAACGCCTGTCGGCGAAGGTGCAGAAGAAAGCCCGCGCCATCACCATCGACGTCGGCAAGTCGGCGTCCGTCGGCGGCTGGGTGCGCCCCAACGACCACGTCGACATCATCGGCACGTTCAAGGACCCACAGACGAACGAGAACGTGGCCGTCACCCTGATGCAGAACGTCATCGTGCTCGCGACCGGCAAGATGACGGGCACCACGAACGTGAACCTGATTCCCGAGAACCAGCGCGACTACAACAACATCAGCCTGATGGTGATCCCCGAAGAGGCCGAAATTCTCGTCCTCGCCCAGGACCTCGGCGCGCTGTCGCTGTCGCTGCGCAACGAAGACGACGTCGACGCCATCGAAGAGCGCGGCCGCGCCACCATCAACACCCTGCTCTCTGGCCAGCGCATGACGGTGCTCGCCGAGAAAAGGAAAAAGCTGGTCGAGGTCATCCGCAACACCACCAGCTCGAACGAAGGCAGCCGCAACCCGTGAACGCGCTCTTCGCTTTTCTCGTCGCCGTCTCTGCGTTTTTTGCAGCAGTCGGGTTGATGCGGCTGTTCGTCCGAAGGCAGACGGCCCCCGAAGGCTGGGCGGCGCAGCGGCTGCGGCAGCGCTTTCGTTCGGGGGTACGGCGGGCACGGTTGCGCGCGATGGGGTAAGCGATAAGTTCGCCGCCCCTTTTGTTGGAGGCTGCATTGATGGCGCGCCGGCTGATTCTCATGTTCACCCTCGCAGCGGCGAGCACGGGGTGGGCCGCCGGCCGCACCAAGATCATCGAGTTCCGCAACCTGCCGAAAGACGCTCCAGGGCTCGTGCGCCTGTTGAAGGCGTCGAAGGACCAACCGTTTCGCACCGTCGCTTCGCTGTCGCTGGACACGCTGTTGCGAGAACGCGGCCACGAGCTGCTCGAGTCGGCCGAGGTCGACCAGCTGCTGGGCGAGACGCTGAAAGGGCTCTTCAACAACATGGTCGCCGACACCGACATCTTCACGTGGGACCGTGAGAACTACGGGCCGCGCGGCGACATCATCTGCAAGGAAAAGGCGCTGGTGTACCCGGGCCGCGTCAGCCAGGGCTTCGAGAAGACGTACACGGTGAAGGTCCAGGGCAGGCGCGTCGACCGCGGCTACTGGGGCCAGGAATGCACCATCGCCGTCACCGCCGCGAAGACCGAAGACGAATGGCACCAGTGGACGGCGTCGAAAGGCTGGGGAATCAACCCGCACGCCGTCTACGTGAACGACAACATCGCGCGCCTGGCGCTGACCCTGTACTCGCCTGGCACCAGCCAGACACCGACGCCGCGCCCCGAACGCCCCATCTACGTCGGGTTCGGCGTGCGCGCAAAAGAAGACGCCGAATGGAAGCTGCTGTCGGTCGAGCCGCCGACGTCGATCGACTACCGCAAGCAAGAGAGCAACATCTTCCCGCCCGACCAGAAGCCCGGCGAGGCCGAGAAGAAGGCGCGCGTCGCGTTCTGGATGGAGTCCGTGCGCGTCCTCAACCCCTCTCGCGAAAACTTCATCGGCACCGAGCTCACGCTGTTCAACATGCCGTCGTCCGGCCCCGACGCCGTCGACAACAAAGAGAAGTGGATGCTCGAGCCTTATCGCAAGGCCGACTCGCCGCTGGTGCGCGCCTCGGTCGAGCTCAAGCTCTCGCGCATGGGCACCGGCACCACGCCCGCCGTGCTCGGTGAGCTGATTTCCCAGGTGCGCCACCCCGCGGTTCGCAACGAGCTGATCAGAGAGCTGCTGCGCCTCATCGGCCCGAAGCTCGACGCGGCCCCGGCGGCCAGCGAGGCAGACAAAGCGGCGTTCGTGGCCGTCGTCTCACCCGACCCGAAGAACCCGGCCCTCGTGAAAGAGCTGAAGGTCGATGGCGACTGGGCGCGGCTGCGCGTCTCGAATCAGAAGATTGATGGCTTCGTGCTGAAGAAATTTACCGACGGTTGGCAAATTCTCGGCACGATGCGCTAGCGCGTTTTTTTCAGCGGCCAGACCAGCTGACCGCGCGCCGAGCCTGCCGCATCCGTGTCGGCGTACCCCGACATCTTCTCGCTCGCGAGCAGCAGCGGGCCGCCTTCCGCGCTCAACCCCACCAGCGCCGCGAGCTCAGGCACCGCCAGCACGTCGACCAGTGGAACCTGGGTCAGGCCCCTGGCCACGCGCGCCGGGTCGATGCCCCATTCCACGCCGTGCGCCTGCTTGCCGGGCCCCGCCGGCACTGCCGTCAAGGCGGCTTCGACCGCTGCGCCGTCATTGCCGAAATACAGGTGGCTGCCGCGAACGCCAATCTTCACCTCGCCCTCGCGCAGCAGCAGCGAATAGCCCTCGCCGTTCTCCAGCGGCTTCGCGCCCTTCACCTTCTGCAACGCGTCGATTGCCTCGCGCGCCGCCTTCGGGTCCGACGCTTCGCCGAGCAACGCCAACTGCACCGAGAAGAAGCGGCCCGCGAACGTGCGCAGCGAACCCTTCACCCGCGCTTGCGGCACGAGCACCAGCGCATTGCCCGTCATCGCCGGGGCCAGCGCCGTCACCAGGTCCGTCATCGCCGCGCTGTCACACGCCGGGCAGAGGCGGCCGACGTTCGCGGCCAACTGCGCGAGCACCACTGGCAGCTGCGCCGGCTCGACCCGCATCCGCGCCCAGAACATCGCGTCGTACGGGGCGCCAGCGTAGGGAGTCACTCCCGAACCTGCGAGCTTCGCCAGCGGCAGCCGCGCCGACTTGAACTCGGACGTCAGCACGAGCTCCTTCGCTTTGAGGCCCACCACCGCCATCGGGGAAATCAGCACCGCCTGGCCCGGCAGCGCGGCCGCCGACTTCCACATCGCGCCCGTCGGCGCCTTGCCCATCAGCTTGCCGAGCTCCATCAGCGGCGTCTCGACGTTCGAGCCGCCCGCGCTGATGGCGCACGACTCTTTGCCTTTGAGCGCGTAGCCCGCGAGCACGCGGCCCAGCGTGTCTTTCGAGCCGACCAGGGTCGCGCCATCTGCCTCTTTGCGGAAGACCACGCCCCACGACTTCAGCTTCTCGGCACATGCCGCTTCGAACTTCTTCACGTCGGTCAGGTTCATGCACGACCAGCTGAGCGTGCCTTTGTACGAAAGCGTCGCTGCGCTGGCCGGGTCGACGCCCGCTTCGACCAGCGAGTCCTTGCGCGTGATGTCGACGCGCAGCAGCGGGTGCACGTCGTTGCGCCACCCTTCTCTTCGCAGCAGCCCGGCGCGTTCTCCTGCCGCGTCGAGGAACGGCACCATCGTTTCCAGGTCGGCCAGCTTCGGCACGAAGTACGCGAAGTCTGCATCGGCCGGCGCGCGCATCGCCGGAACAGCCACCAGCACCAACGTCACGAACAGGGCATTCACTTCGCGAAGCTCTAACCCATTCCCCCCTTCCGCTTTCTCGCTTTGTGGGGGACCTCGCCGGGCCGATTTATCGGCCTTGCAACGCGTCGGGCTGTTGTAGGTTCACCGGCTCTACGAAGGAGGGTGCAACTTGGCGTTCAAGCTCCAGAAGCTGAAGGGTGGGTTCTTTCAAATCATCGGCCTCGAGTCTTTTTTGCAGCGCCGGCTCGAAGCGTTGCAGCGCAGCGCCCGGCTCGGCCCGCCGAAAGAAAAGGTCGCGCGCAAGCAGATGGTCTCGGTTCGCACCGCGCGCATCGCCGGCCCGTCGGCGCCTGAGCCCCTCGACACGCTCGTCACCGCCCTCGAATCCCACCCGAAGCGGCTCGACCTCGTGAAGGCCGGGAAGCAGAAAGACCAGCTGCTGCGGTCGCTGATTCCGCTGTACCTCGTGCGCAGCGGCGAAGGCATCAGCTCGGGCGTCACCTCGAAGTTCTGGCAGGCGCACGGCCTCAAGTACGCCGCTCCCAATGCGGCGAAGGCGCTGCGTGAGCACAAGGGCTACGCGAAGGCCGTGAAGGGCGGCCGGCAGATTACGCCTGCGGGCGTGAAGTACGTCGAAGCGGCGCTGACCAGCCTGAAGAAGAAGGCGGCGTAGCTACCGCCACCAGCCGATGCCCACGCTCGCCGCGAAGTACCGTGGCGCGGCGTCGAGCGCGGCCGAGATGGCCCAGTCGTCGTAGAGGTGGAAGGCGAACACCTCGAACCCGAACGTGCCGTGTGGCCGCACCTGCGAGCCCTGCACCAGGTTCGGCTCGAGCCACGTGCCCAGGCGAAGCCGCAGTCGTTTCGGCAGAAGCTCGTTTTCGACGCCGACCCGGGGTACGGCGTAGAAGCTCGCCCCGGTTGGCAGCGCGGACTCACCGAAGAGGAAAGAACGAACCGTCGTCGCGTTCGACACCGGCAGCACCACGTCGAGCTGCACGGAAAGCAGCCAGGCGCCCGCAGGCACATCGTGCTGGTCGTCGTACGGCAACACCGGAGCGCCCGCGTATTTCTGCTGCTCATCCACCGCCGACTTGCTCACGCGGTTGTACCGCTCACTGCCGGACCCGAGCCGCATCGACGCGCCGATCGCGATTTTGTGCGGCGTGACGATGCCCGCGTACAGCGGCCGCCCTGCCAACGTGTTGCCCGCATCCGAAGCGCGCAGGCCGATGTGGCCGAGAAGGAAGGAAGCCCCGACACGAAAGGGAAGGCGGTGCAGGCGCAGCAGGCCGCCGACGCCGAAGCTGGTGCCCGAGTACAGAATGTCTTCGCTGAGCGTGGTGAAGCGCGCCTGGGTCAGGTTGAAGCCGGCGGCGACGAGCAGCTGGTCTTCCCAGAAGGCCGCTCCGACGACGAGGCCGCCGTGGGTGGTGGTGGCGCTCAAGCGTTCGGTGCATCGCGCGTCGAGGCAGAGGTTGCGGCTCGAGAAGCGCCCGAAGCCGCCGAGGCCGAACTTCAGGAACTGCAGATAGAAGCCGACCTGCGCCTCGATGGGCTGCGCGGCGGTGGTGGCCTTCGAGTCGTTTTCCAGGTCTTTGTCGGTGTCGACGGGCGTGCCCAGCACCGAGAACGTCGAGTCCCAGTCCCACCGTTTCGTGCGGCGCGGGCTGCGTTGCGCCACGGCGGCGTAGTTGGTCGCCATGCCCTCGGCGCCTTCACTGATGGCGACAGAGGCTCCGGCCATCGCGGTCAGTCGCGAGCTCGAGACGAGCAACGTCGGGTTCACGTACAGGTCGTCGGTGCGGCCCTGGGCGAGCACGGCCTGCGCGACGACGAGAAGGGCGAGCATCACTTCTTGTCGAGCAGCTTCGACTTCGCCATCGCGGCGCGCATCGACGCGAGGCGGAATCCGGGCTGCTTCTTCGCGAGTGCATCGAACGCCGCCAGCGCGTCTTCGTACTTTCGCGATTCGTAGAGCTCGAGCGCGGCGCCGTACTCGGCGGCGGTGTCGATGGACAGCCTCGAGGAAGGCTTGCGGCCGCCGGTGTCGGTGCCGGGCTTGAGCTGCTTGAGCAGCGGTGCGAAGAACGCCTCGAGGTCGATGACGCCCTTGCTCACGGGGCCCGTCACCTCGAAGGTGTCGAGCCTTCCTTTCAGCGTGCTCGGGTCGGCAAACGACACATTGAAGCCCGAGACGCCGCCGTGGTTGCCGCCGCGCTCGGTCGCGATGCCGCGCGCGCCCAGCTCTTCGCCGATGATGTCTTCGAGCGCTTCCCCTGCTGCGCGCAGCTTCGCGTCGGTGTTGCCCTGGTTCACCGAGGTGACGCGCAGCTTCGAAGGAAAGCTCGCTTCCTCGAGCCCATAGCGGCACCACGGTTCGTTCTTGAAATAGGCAGCAAAGCCGCGCGGCCCTTCGGCCCCGTACGTGAACGACT
>JAYUXE010000552.1:0-4608 GCA_043753165.1 Archangiaceae bacterium
CGCCGCGCAGGCCGGCCACCGACGGCCACACCACCCCGCCTTCCGGGGCTCCCGCTTCGTGGGCGAACGGCGGCACGCCCCCGAGCTATGGCGCGCCACTTCAAGGCGCGGTCGTCGCCTCTGCCCCTGGCTCTTCCGGCACCCCGCCCCTCGGAGCGCCCATCGCCCTCGCGCCGCCGATTCAGTCGCCGCAGCCGCCTGCGCCGCAGCACATGGATGTGCCGACGCCGCCGATGCTCGCGGACGCCGCTCCGAACCCGTGGGTGCCTTCGAAGCCGGCGACGCCTCTGCCTCGCACTTCGACCCGTGAGACACCTGCCGCCAGCGTTCGCCCTGCCGACGCGACGCCGATGCCAACCCACGCGCGGCACATCGCCACCTTCGATGCCCGCGTGAGCACGTTGGACGGAAAGCCTCTGGGCGCGATGAAGTGCCAAGACATCTCGAAGGGCGGCGTCTTCCTCTGCACCGACGGCGCGACGCCTCCGCTCTTCACCCGCGTGAAGGTCGTCTTCCCCATCGCAGGAGATCTGGAATGCGTCGGCGAAGTCGTGCGGCACGTCACGCGGGACCAGGCGACCGCGTGGGGCATGTCGCCTGGCTTCGGCGTTCAGTTCGCGACGCTCACCCCCGCGCAGAAGGAAGCGCTGGGCCGCGTCGTTCAGGGCCTGCCTGCGGCGGTGGCCGCCCAGCCGCCGAGATCCGACAAAGACGATCCCCTCGCCGAGTCGACGCTGGCCAATTACCGCAAGCGCATCAACGGCGATCACTACGTCGTGCTCGCGCTGGCTCCGGATGTCGAGCTGTCGGAAGTCCGTGCGCGAGGCCGCGAAGCCAGGCGAGAGCTCGAGGCCCTTCGCACCCGCCCACTTTCCACCGAGCAGAAAGCGCAGGTCGACACGGCGCTCGTCAAGATCCAATCGGCCGTCGAGACGCTGGGCAGCGCGCACAACCGCCTCACGTTCGATGCGCAGCGCGGCAACTTCAAGGGCGTCGCGCGCTGCATCGCTGCGGGGCTCACGGTCACCGAGATTGACGTCGTTCGCGCTGGCTTCTTGTCCAGCCATTCGGGCGCCGAGGCCAGGGCGCACGTGAAGTTCCTGGGTGGAAATGCCTACGAGACGAACCACCAGAACCCGCGCGCGATCGAGCAGTATGAAGAGGCCCTGGCGCTGGATCCTTTGAACTTGCGGTACCAACAGCGTTATTGGGCTTTGAAGCGAAGGGCACAACACCCGTGAAGAGCTACCTGCTGTCATCGCTTGCGTTCCGCTTCGGCTCTGCAGAGGGCGACACGTTCTCGCGCGCGTTCGCCCACGACTGGATTCTGTGGGAACCCGGCGCGTGGAAGGCGCCCGCGAACACCACCCACCTGCTCGCTTCCGGCGCGACGCCCGCGCCTGCGAAAGCCGGCGAAGCCCTGGCCCTGGCCCTCGAGCCCCGCGCCGATGGTCAGCCGTTGAAGCTGGGCCGTGGCGCCGAGTGCGACGCGCTCATCAACGACGGCACGCTGTCGCAGGTGCACCTGGTGTTCATGCGCAGCCCCAAAGGCGACTGGACGGTGCGCGACGCAGGCAGCCGCAACGGCACCCGGGTGGACGCCGTGAAGCTGGTGGCTGGCCAGCCCGTGAACCTGAACAATGGCTCGCGCCTGCTGGCGGCGCAGGTCTCGTTCACCTTCTACAATTCCGCCGGGATGCTCGCGCGCCTCAAAGGCCTGTGACGCTCGAAGCGCCGCCCCACTGGCTCCCGAAGTCCGCGGTGGGCGAAGCGTTCGCACTCTGGGCGCTGTGCTTCCTCGCGCTGCTCGTCACGTACGTCACGCTCACGCCGTACGCGAAGCTGGTCGCGACCGCGGGCTTTCTGTACCTGCCGCTGTGGGCAATGAAGAAACGCGGCGAGGACTACCGCGACTACGGCGTCAACCTGCGAACGTGGAAGCAGGACTTGAAGCTGTTCGGGATTCTGTTCGGGCTCATTCTTCCGTTGTTCACGCTCGGGTACATCGGCTTTTCCGAAGCGCTGGTGCGGCTGCCGGCAGACGTGTCGAAGCTGCTGGCCCCGTATGTCGGGGTGCCGCACTTTCATCCGCGCCTGCCCGACCGTTTCCCCGAGTGGGTGGTCGACGAGCTGTTCGTCGTCGCGCTGCCGGAAGAGTTCTTCTACCGGGGCTACATCCAGACGCGGCTTCGCGACCAGTGGCCCGAAGGAAAGACGTTTCTCGGCGCGCGGCTCGGCAAGGCCTTCTGGGTCACCGCGATTCTGTTCGCGCTGGGACACCTCGCCATTTTCCAGGTGTGGCGCCTGGGCGTGTTCTTCCCGGCCCTGCTCTTCGGGTGGATGCGTGAAAAGACGGGCAGCGTCATCGGGTCGGCGCTGCTGCACGCGTGCTGCAACCTGCTGGTGATGGTGCTCGAGGCCAGCTTCTACCGGTAGCGCTGAGGTTGACGGCCCGTGGTTGCGCATGATGGCATGAATGCATGAACTCTGAGCCCAGCACGGAAACGGACATCAAGCGGGTCGGAAAGAGCGGGCAGATCTCGCTGGGCAAGCAGCTGGCCGGTCAGTATTTCCGCGAGCAGCGACAGGGTGACGGGTCCATCGTCCTCATTCCGGTGGTCGTCCTTTCCAAATCGCACTGGACGGTTCGCGACGAAGACAAGATCCGCAAGGCCCTCACCTGGGCATCGAAAAACCCGGCGCAGGAATCCGACATCGACGGGCTCGCAGCGAAAGCCGGGAAGAAGGCGAAACGTGGCCGGTAGGGTTGTTCTCGATCTAAACAACCCCGTCTTTCTCGACGAGCTCTTGTCGCTCGACCCGACTGAGTTGTCCGGGGTTGCAAAAGCGCTGAAGAAAATCCGGACCTTCGATTGGGACACCTTCACCAAACACCGCGGCTCGAGATGGGAAGAGATTGGCCACATCGCGGCGCCGAACGGAAAGCCTGTGCACTCTTTTCGTCTCAGCCAGAAGTACCGCGCCTTGGCGTACCGGGAAGGGGACTTCCTTCGCGTCCTCTCTCTTCACCTCGACCACGACTCGGCGTACCAGGGTTGAGGCTTCAGCCGCGCAGCACCTGCACCGAGAGCTTCCGGTCGATCGCCAGCGCCTGGCCATCGCCCACCTCGAGCCAGCCCGTGGTCGTCGGCTTCGAAGCCAGCACGACACTGCGTCGACGCCGGTGATCGCGAACCAGCGGCTCTGGCTCTTTGCCGTCGGCCAGCAGCCCACACCGCGTGCACGCCGCGTCCCCTTCGAGCAACTTGTAGAAGATGGGATCTGCCCCCAGCCGCGCCGCCGCGAGCAGCCGGCCATTCGTCGCGGCCAGGCAGAGCGTCGACTTGCTCGTGCCCCCGACTTCCGCCGAAATCTGCTCGACCAGCCGCGCGGCCTTGAGCAACAGCTGCGCCGCGAGTGGAGCCGGAACCTGCGGGTCTTCCATGCGCCCGAGGTCCCGCAGCTGCGCGAGGTACAGCGCGAAGATCGCCTCGCTGACGGTCGTCCCGCGAATGGCGCGAAGCAGAAAGTCGGGCAGCAGCTTCAAGATCCGCTCGCGCACCCGATCGGCCTGGTCGACTTCGCCCGCGTGCGCGAACACCCACTGCCGCAGCCGGAAGGGCTGGGTGTTCTCGTCCTGGGGCGTGGCCGACGTCGGCGCCTGGCTGTGAATCAGCACCACGTCCGTCTCGGGCGCCTGCCAGAGGTCGGTGCGCGGCACACCCGAGCCGTACCGCTTCAGCAGAACCACCGAGTCCTCGTAGGCCCCGACGCCGACGAGCTCGCTGGGTTCCCCCAGGGAAAACTGCGAACGCACCCGTTCAAGCTCGCACCGGACGAGAAAGGGATCCGAAGTGAAAAGCGCAGCAAGCGAAGGCACGTGTCACCTGTAATGATGCGGCCGTGGCATTCAACAGGCCAGTCGTCCGGCCCTTCCCTGTCGTAAGTCTATAGAACGGCTGAAGAGGCGGTTAGGCTCCATCCCCATGGCGGACGACATCGCAGTCGGCATCGACCTCGGCACCTCCTACTCGTGTGTGTCTGTGGTTCTCGACGGGAAGCCTCAAGTCATTCCCAACGAGTGGGGTGAGCTCACGCACGCCTCGGTCGTCTCTTTTCTCGAAGACGGCTCGGTGCTGGTCGGAAACGCGGCCAAGAAAAACATCATCACCAACGCCGACAACACCGTCTATTCGGCCAAGCGCCTCATCGGCCGCTTCTTCTTCAGCGACGAAGTGAAGAAGGCGCAGGCGGTGATGCCGTACAAAATCGTCGAAGGCCCGAACAACGCGGTGCGAATCCAGGTTCGCAATCGCACGTTCTCGCTGCCCGAGATTTCGGCGCTGGTCTTGAAAGAGATGAAGGCGATCGCCGAAGGCCATCTGGGCCGCGAGGTCACCAAGGCCGTCGTCACCGTCCCTGCCTACTTCAACGACAACCAGCGGCAGGCGACGAAGGACGCGGGGAAGATTGCCGGCCTCGAAGTCTTGCGAATCCTCAACGAGCCCACCGCCGCGGCGCTCGCGTTCGGCTTCGGGCAGAACGTCAACCAGCGCGTCGTCGTCTACGACCTGGGCGGCGGCACCTTCGACGTCTCGATTCTCGAGA
>JAYUXE010000553.1:0-1854 GCA_043753165.1 Archangiaceae bacterium
GCGTCTTGTGCGTTTTCGAACAGCTCGCGGGCTTCGTCGCACAGAGAACATTCGGGTTTGGTGTAGATCTCGACGCGCATTTCGTCTTTTGTCACAGGCCTGATGAAAGGCCTTTTCGGTGACTTCGCGACGATGCCGCTCAAAGACCTCGTCGTCTACCTGGGGAACAAGAAAGCCACCGGCGTCTTGAGCCTGCAGCGCGACGTCGTTCGCAAGCAGGTGATTCTGATTCGCGGCGAGGCCATCAACGCCAGCTCGAACGAGCCCCGCGAGTACCTGGGCCAGTTCCTCATCAACCTGGGGAAGATCACCGAAGATCAGTTCAACCGCGCGTACACCACGCAGCGCGAGACGAAGGTCTTCCTCGGCCAGATTCTGGTGATGATCGGCGCGGTGTCCGAAGAGCAGGTGCGCAACGCCCTGTCGTTGAAGATGCGCGAGACGCTGCTCGAGGCGTACCAGTGGCCGACCGGCACGTTCGCGTTCGAGCCCGACAAGAAGGTCGAGATTCCCCAGGGCCTCGAGCTGAAGATTCCGCTGGCCGAGATCCACAAGGAAGGCGAGTTCCGCGAGACCGTCTGGTCGGCCATTCGCGCCGTCTTCCCCCGCGGCACCTGCACGCTGACCCTCGACCGTTCGCGCCTGGCGGAAGAGCCGCGCCTCGGCTCGTTGGACGAAAAGCTCTGCACGTTGATCGAAGGGGGCCACACCATCGACGAGCTCGTGCTCGCGCTGCACGCCACCGACTTCTTCATGTACCAGCGGCTCTACGCGCTGCACCGGCTCGACGCAGTGAACGTCGACAACCTCGACTCCGCGATGGAAGTCGACATGACGATCGAAGCGGCCCCCGAGCTGTCGCCCCAACAGGCGATGGAACATGCGCGCGCTTGCCTCGCTGCCTCGAACTACCGCGAAGCCCTGGGCTCGGCGCGGCAGGCCAACGAACGTGCCGCCTCTGCCGAGACGCAGGCCCTGATTCAGCTGGCCGAGACTGCGTGGCTCACCAAGCTGCGATCGCTGTTCATGGCCGTCAAGCGCGTGCCGGTGCTCAAGGTGCCGGCGTCGCAACTCAAAGCCATGCCGCTGACGGCCCCCGAGCGCTACCTGCTGTCGCGGTTCGACGGGAAGCGCGACCTGCCGACCATCATCAACGTTTCTCCGCTTCGGGAGCTCGAGGCGCTGTCGCATTTTCAACGGTTCCTCGAACAGGGCCTCGTTGAGCTGACCGGCTGAGGTAGAGCCGCATCGCTTCGCGGCCGAGCCACGTCGCGCGAATCCGCCAGTTCGGGTCGTTGACGATCACCGCCGCCACGGCCACCTTCGGGTCGCTGGCCGGCGCGTAGCCGACGAACCACGAGTAATCGCGAAACGGCTTCTTGTCGGCCAGCGACCCTGTCTTCCCGGCCGCATCCGACAGCGTGAAGTGCCGTTCATGGAAGATGCGCCGCGCCGTGCCCGACTGCACCGTCTCGGCCAGCATCGCCTGCAGGTGCGTCGCCGCCTTTTCCGACATCAGCCGTTCGCCCGGCCCGGGGTCTGACGGCACATCGCACTCGAAGAGCACCGGTGGCCGCCACACCCCACCGTTCGCCGCCGCGCTCGCGACGAGGGCGCCGTGCAGCGGCGAGAGGAAGACGTCGCCAAAGCCCGCGCCCGCCTGCGCGAGGCCGAACCCATCGTCGGGGATCCCGGCCATCGACACGTCCACCGGTATGGGAAATGCGACCTCGGTGTTGAAGCGCCACGCCCGGGCCATCGCGAGCAGCTTCGCCGCGTCGAGGTGCTGCTGGGCGAGCTTGGCGAAGACGACGTTGTGGCTGCTGGCCATCGCCATCGCCATCGTGTCGCAGT
>JAYUXE010000554.1:0-1853 GCA_043753165.1 Archangiaceae bacterium
CTCTCGGTCGCAGCGCTTCAACAAGACGCGTCGCTGTCCGGCGTCGGCACGCAGGTCGAGGTGTTCAGCGACGGCGCGCCGGTGAGCCCGAACCTGCAGACGTACGCGAAGTGGCTCAGCTCGCTGACGACGGCCGACGCGCTCTTCGCCGATCGCCTCGTCGAAAGTCCCCTGTGCAACCCGAGCATCACGCTGCGCCGCGAGGCGTTCGACGGGTTGGGCGGCTGGCGCGACGGCGACTTCCCCGAAGACTGGGAACTGTTCCTTCGCCTCCTCGACAGCGGGGGCAGGCTGCGCTGCATCGAAGGGTCGACTTTGCGCTGGCGCGACCACGGCGCGCGCGTCACCCGAACGGATCCGCGGTACGGGCTCGAAAGGCACCTCGACCTGAAGGCGCGTTTCTTGAAAACCCTGAAGCCCACGACGATCTGGGGCGCCGGGGAAATCGGGCTCAAGCTTTCGCGGCGGCTCGGCGGCGTGGCACGGTTCATCGAGGTGAACCCGAAGAAGATTGGGATGGTGATCGACGGAGCCCCGGTGGTCGGCATCGATGACGTCGGCCTTCCCTCCGGGCATCTCGTCGCGGCCGTCGGCGCGAAAGGTGCGCGGCAGAACATCCGGCGGTTTCTGACCGAGCGCGGCTGGGTCGAAGGCCGCGACTTCACGTGCGCGGCATGACGCTCTTTTCCCACTGCCCCGTCTGCGATGGCACCGACCGTTCGACCTACGTCGCGTTCGACGCGCTCGAGTTCGTGCAGTGCCGGGGCTGCGACACCGTCTACAAATCGCGCGAGGTCCCCAACGCCCTGCCGCCCGACTTCTACGAGCGCGGTTACTTCGAGGGCCGGAAAAGCGGCCGCGAGAAACGCTTCGCCCACCGTTCGCGCAAGGCCGCTTCCTGGGTCTCTGACGCGGCTGACCTGCTTCCTGACGGCAAAGGCCGCCTGCTCGATGTCGGCTGTTCTCTTGGCTACGTGCTCGAAGGCGCGCGGCGCGAAGGCCTGACCAGCGCCGGCGTCGACGTCTCGGCCCACGCGGTCAGCGTCTGTGTCGGTCGCGGCTACGAGGCGAAGGTCGGCACCATCGATGCGATTCCGTACGAGGACGCGGCGTTCGATGTCGTCGTTTTGAAGCACGTGCTCGAGCACACGCCGACTCCGAAGGGCGCGCTCGCGGAAGTGAACCGCGTGCTCGGCCCCCGCGGCGTCGTGCTCGTCGCGCTGCCCGACGTTCACTACTGGAAGGGTGACCGCCAGCGCGAGACGTACCGCTACTACCGGCCCGACGATCTCGGCACGCAGCACTTCGTCTACTACTCGACGGCGTCGCTCACGCGGCTGCTCACCGAGGCCGGCTTCCACGTGCGTTCCACCTCGAAAGCGGTGTTCCGGCGGCGGCGTTGGGTCGTCTGGGAAGCGGTGCGATTCGCCGCGCTCTCCGTCTGGGCTTTTCTCGGCCGGACGACGAAACTGCAGCAAGAGTTGTACGTCATCGCAACCCGGGGGAATTGATGGGACTGCTCGACTCGCTGAAGAACGCCGCGTCCGACGCCGCGCTCGCGCTGGCACAGAGAATGGCGCCCCCCGACCTGACGGCGTTCAACGACCCGCTGGCGCTGCGTACCGAGTGGTCGACGCTCGCGAAGAGCACGTCGAACATACGCACCTACCAGCTGAACCGGCTCGACGAGACGCGCATGGCCGTCGAAGCCTCGTGGCAACGGCACGCCCTCTGGCTCGCGGTCGTCGCGGTGGACGGCGGCATGTTGGTCGCTGCGTGGCCGAACGCGATCTCCACCGGTGTTGCTGGTTCGCCCGAAGAAGATCGTCTTCGACGCAACGCAGCGGCGATGC
>JAYUXE010000555.1:0-4601 GCA_043753165.1 Archangiaceae bacterium
GGCCGGTACCCGCTGTGGCCTGTGATCGCCACGGGCACGTCGCTGTGGGTCGCATTGTCGGCGCTGGTGGTGGTCGCGTACTTCCGCCGGCGCCGGTACGTGGTGGCGTTGCGGGCCGAGCAGGAAGCGCAGGAAGCCGCCGAGGACGCCGCCGCGCGCATCCTGGCCGCCGAAGAGGCCGCGCTGCAGGCCCAGCTGGACGCGCTCGACACCCCTGCCCCCGCCGTGGTTCCCCCCGCGGACGACAACAAGCCCACCCTTCATTGAGTTGTATTTCGTTGGTGCGGCCGGGCGTGCGAACGTATCGGCTGCAGTGACCTTCGAGCCCTTCCAGTTCGGGAAGTACAAGATGATCCAGGCGCTGGCGCGCGGCGGCATGGCCGAGATCTTCCTCGCCAAGCAGCAGGGTCCGGCCGGCTACGAAAAGACCGTCGTGATCAAGAGGGTGCTGTCGCACTACTCGTCGCACTCGGACTTCGTCGCGATGTTCCTCGATGAGGCGCGGCTCGCGGCGCAGCTGTCGCATCCCAACATCGTGCAGATCTACGACTTCGGCGAGGCCGACGGCTCGTACTACCTGGCGATGGAATACATGCGGGGCGAAGATCTGCACTCGCTGGTGAAGCTGTCGCACAAGAAGGGCATCAGCGTGTCCCCCGAGATCGCCGCCACCATCGTCGCGGCGGCCTGCGACGCCCTGTACTACGCGCACTCGCTGAAGAACGACGCGGGCCAGCCGTTGAACATCGTGCACCGCGACATCTCGCCGTCGAACCTCTTCATCACCTTTCAGGGCGTGGTGAAGGTGCTCGACTTCGGCATCGCGCGCGCCGAGGGCAAAGTGGTGAAGACCGCGAACGGGATGATTCGCGGAAAGATCGCGTACATGGCGCCCGAGCAGGCGCGCAGCGGGCCGCTTGATGGCCGCGCCGACGTCTGGGCGCTGGGCACCGTGCTTCACGAGCTGCTCACCGGGAAGCGGCTCTTCCTTCGCGGCAACGACGTCGACTCGTTTCGCGCGCTGCTGAAGGACCCGATTCCCCGCGCCAGCGACGTGAAGCGCGACGTGCCGGAACAGCTGGACGCGATCTGCGCGAAAGCCCTGGCCCGCAACGTCAACGAGCGCTACCGCAACGCGCGCGAGATGTACGGCGATCTCGATGCCTACCTGAGCTCGCGCAGCAACGTGCCGGCGTCGACGCTGCTGCAGGGCTACATGCAGGACCTCGTCGGCGAAGAAAACGTGTCGGCGCGGCTGCATGCGCCCGTGCTGACGCCGGGTGAACAGCCCGCGCTGCGAACCCCGCGATCGCGTTCCGCGGTGATGACGCCCGTGTCGAGGTCGATGCCCATCGCGGCGCCGCCTGAGTCGACGCAGGAAGCAACGGTGGCGCAGCGGAAGAAGTCGTCAGGGAGCATGCCCGGCGCGCCGGCCGCGACGCCCGCCGAGCTGCCCGAGCCGATGACGGCTGCAGACCTGCCGTCGTCGAAGCCGACCCTGTTCATCGCCGGGGGCATCGTCGTCTTCCTGGGGATCGTGGCCGGCCTCATCTACACGCTCGTGACGCAAGAGCCGCCGCCACGCCTCGAGTCGCGCCCGCTGCAGGTCGAAACGATTCAGCGTGAACGTCAGCCTGAGCCTGAGCCCGACCCCGAGCCCGAGCCGCCCGTCGAGCCTGTTGCAGTGCCCATCGCGAAGCCGACACCGGCGCCCGAACCGAAGTACGTCGAGCGCGCGCCCGACGTGCCAGACCGCGTGCCGCTGCCGAAGAACCACGGGCTTCTGGATGTGAACTGCGTGCCGTGGTGCCGCATCTTCCTGGACGGAAAAGACACGGGCCGCGTCTCGCCCGCCGTCGGCATTCCCCTGCTGGCCGGCAAGCACCGCCTGAAGTTGATCAACACCAGCGGGCTCGAGCTGGTGCAAGACGTTGTGATCACCAAAGGCGCAGTGACGCGCCAGGTCATCATGTTTTAGTCGAGCTCGGCGAGCGCGGCTGCAAGTCCCTTCGGGCCCGGCAGCACGCGACGCAGCGTCCCGTCTGCACGATAGAAAAGGATGATCGGCAGCGGCAGCTGGCCCGCCGTCGACAGCCCGTCGGCAATCGCCTCGGGCAACGCCTGCACCGGGTACGTGATGCGCAGCGATTTCGCCGCCTCGGAAAGCTCGGCGTCGGGGTGGAGGCCGAGCCCCACGACCCGCACCGCGGTCTTCTTCGCCAGGGCGTTGAGCACCGGCGCTTCTTCCGCGCACGGCTTGCAGCCGCGGAGGAACAGCTGCACCAGGGTGGGCCGGCCATCAGCGGTGAGGCCCAGCGCGGCGAGGGTCGACGGGAACACCTGCGCTGGCGGCTTCACTTTCGGGCCGAACGGCACCACGCGGCTCGCCTTCCCCGTGCCTTCGGCCAGCGTCACGGTGTTGCCGGCAGGCAGGGCGGCGAACTTCTCGCGCGCGCCGCTTCGCCATTGCACCTCGACATCGACCTGGGTGTCGGTGCCGAGGCCCAGGTGCACGCGCGGCTCGACCGAGCTCGCGTAGCCGCGCTGCAGCACCACCGGGAAGATGCCGCGCTTCGTGCGAACCAGCGTGCCCTCGCCTTCCGGGTTCCCCGACTTCGGCTTGAAGGTGAGCTCGACGGCTTTTCCCCCTTCGCCGACGTTGCTGAACAGCTGCAGCTTCGGAGCGGCCCGGTTCAACATCAGCAGCTCCAAATCGCCATCGCCGTCCAGGTCGGCCGAGATGAGGCTGCGGCCATCGAAGCGCGAATCGAACCCTTCGACGAAGGCACACTCTTCGAACGGCTTTCCGTCTTCGGTGTGGCGCCAGAGCTTCTTCGGTTCCCAGCCCGAGAAGCTCTGCGACAACGACGCGGGCGTCGTCAGTGGAAGGAAGTCGGACTTCGGCATCGGCACCGGTGGAGCTCCGACCGTTTTGAGCGCCAGGACCTGGCGCCACCAGACACTTCAAAGATCTTTTCGAACCGGATGGCTGAAGAACCCGTTCGCGACGGCGACCTCGAGGCGCCCGTCGTCGTCGATGTCGGTCATCAACGAGGCATAGGCCCAGAGGCCGCGGTTGATCGCCAGCTGCTCGCCGCGCTCGACGTAACCGCCATCGGCCGAGGCCAGGTACATCGCGTTGCCCTGGGCAAACTTGTTCAGCTGCGACATCACGTCGTCGCGGCCGCTGGCGCCGGCGAGCACGCGGGTGCCGGCCTTCGAGAACATGTTGCCGAGGTAGACGTCGAGCCGGCCATCGCCGTTCAGGTCGCCGATGTCGACGCTCATGCCGTAGCCCGGATCATCGAGGCCCTTTTCGGCGGCGACGTTTCGAAGGCCGCCGTCGGCTTCGAACTGCCAGAGATCCTTCTTCCCGAAGTCGTTCGCGACGTACAGCTGGGGGCGGCCCTGGCCGAGCAGATCGACGGACATCGCGGCCAGGCTCCACCGGGTCGTCAGCACGCCCTTTGGCACCGGCCAGGGCGAGAAGCCCAGCGCGCCATCGCCGCGGAGCAGCACGATGGGTTCGCCATTCTCGGACACGAGCGGATCCGTCGGCACCGTCGCATTGACCGGGTAGGACAGCAGCGCGAGGTCGAGCTTGCCGTCACCGTCGAAATCCGTCGCCGCGCCCGAGTGCAGGAAGCCGCCCGGAGGAATGCGGCCGGCCTCGACGAGCTTTCCGCCGTCGTTGCGAAGCACCCACGACGGCACGTTGGCGTAGGCAGTGATGACGAGATCCGCGTCACCATCGCCGTCGTAGTCGCCCGCGATCGCCGAGGTGATCAAGATTCCCCGGGGCGCGTCGAGCAGCACTTCGCGCTCGAACTGAAGGCCCGGGCCCTTGTTGCGAAAGAGAAAGGCGGTGTTGCGCTGAAACGCGATCACGTCGGGCCGGCCATCGTTGTCGAAATCGCGCACCGTCAGCCCCGCGGCGTAGAGCTCGACCTGGGTGCTGGGTACGTCGTTCTTCGGCAGCTCGAGGCCCGCGGCGTGGGCAACCTCGACGAAGCGGGCGGTGTCGCGGCGGACCACGGCGTGCGTTCCTTCGACGAAGGTGGCCAGGCGCCACTGACCCTTTTCCTGCCGAACGGAGCCATCGGCTTCGCCGCGCTCGGTGACGCGGGCGCCGGTGACGTCGCGGCCTTCGATTTCCCACAGCAAATGCACCGCGCGGGTGACCCCCGATTGCTCGAGCTTCAAGGCGCGCAGCGAGCAGCCCGTGGCCCAGACGATGGCCTTCAGCTGTGGATACGCCGCCGCATCGGTGAGCGCCGGCGCCAGCTGCCGCTGCCCCGACTTCAGGGCCCCGCAGACCGAATCGAAGTGGGCCTCGAGCCGATCGTTGAGCTGTTCCTGCGCGTCGACGCGATTGAGCATCGCCCGGTTGCCCGGGGCCGCTGCCAACAGAAGGGAAATCAGTGCGAGCAAGACGCGATCAGCTGCCGCAGGTACCGCCCACCGAGTCCGTCATGCTCGGCGAGATTTTGTTGTCGGGCTGACCCGGCGGCAACTTGCACTGCTTCGGCGAGAACAGATTCGCGTGGATGAAGCCCGCCGCGCCGCCGCCGCCGCCGCCACCGCTGTCGAGCCAGTAGTAG
>JAYUXE010000556.1:0-1851 GCA_043753165.1 Archangiaceae bacterium
CTCATCACGTGGCTGTCGCGGCGGTCGGGTGGTTTTCAAGCGAGGGCGAGCCAGGAAATCGGCTCGCGGCGCGCCGGGCCTGCTCTGGCGGCTGTGACCACGGCCGACCTCGAAGGCCTGCCACTGCCCATTCGTGGCTTTTTGCGGCGGGCAGGCGTCGTGGGCCGGCCGCGCGTGCAGAATGTGCGGGCGCACTTTCGGGGTTTGATCCGTTCGAAGCTCGACGGCCCGTGGATGCCTTTCACCGCGACGCAGCACGACTACTTCGACCGCCCGGCGCGCGTGTTTCTGCTCAGCGCGTCGCGCGGGGGACTTCCGTTCGAAGCGCTGCACTTCTACGCCGACGGCGTGGCGACGATGGAAGTGAAGGTTGCGTCGTTGGTGAAGGTGGTCGATGCGCGCGGGCCCGAGATGAACCACAGCGAGACGGTGACGTTCTTCAATGACATGTGCGTGCTGGCCCCGGGCTCGCTGATCAGCCCATCAATCGCCTGGGAACCCATCGACGCGACCCACACGAAGGCAACACTGACCTGCGCCGGGCAATCCGTGTCGGCGGTGCTCACGTTCGACGAAAACCTCGACCTGGTCTGCTTCGACTCGAACGACCGGATGATGACCGACGACGGCAAGGTCTACCGCAGCCTCCCGTGGTCGACGCCGCTGTCGGGACACCGCGACTACGACGGGGTGCGGCTGCCGCAGCACGGCGACGCCCAGTGGAAGCTGCCCGAAGGCGATCAACCGTATGGACGCTTCGAGGTGCTCGACGTCGCGTTCGACGTGTGACGGCTACTTCGCGAGCTGCCGCAGCGTCGCCAGCTTCTGCGCGACGTCGTCGGGAATCCGCGTCCCCCCACTGCCGGTGAAGCCGAACCACGCGCGGTCGTACATGCGGGCCGAGCATTTGCGCGCGATGTCCGAGTGCGGCTTCTCGCGAATGCACGCTTCCAGATAGAGGCCGTCGAGCTCCCACAGTTGCGGGTCGAGCGTCGCGGCGGCGGCGATGGCGAGCAGGTACAGGGCCTCGCCTCTCCAGATGGCCTGGGGTTCCCGGTCGAGCGCGGCGTGCAGGTAGCCGGCCGCGCGAAGGCTGGGGATGAAGAGGCCTTCGTCGGACATCGCGCTCTTCATCGCTCCGGAGGCTTCGATCAACGCCCGCGCCTTCGCCACCAACGCCGTCGCGGTGGCAGCCTTCGCGTCGAATGCGTCTGCCTGCCAGGCCTTCGCGTCCTTCTGCCACTGCTCGAGCAGCAAGCGGGTGAACGTCGGCAAGTCCTTTCGCGCGAGCTGGCGCGTGATGGCCGCCATCGTCGATTGCCGGTCGTCCTTCACGCGCACGAGCACAGCGAGGTACTGGCGGGTGGCGACGGCTTGATCGAACGCCTCGGCTTCCGACGCGGGGCTCGCCTTCAGCGCCAGGGACCACGCCTGAAGGGCGAGCTCGAACTGTCGCGTCGTCGCAAAAAATTCAGCCCGGCGCAGGGGCGGCAGTCGCAGCGAGTCCACCACCCGGGTCGCGTCGATGAAATCGTTCGGGACGCTTTCGCGCGTGTGACAGGCGAAGCAGAGGCTGGTGATGGCGCGCAATCGGGCGCGCGGCGCTTCCGTGTTGCCCGCCCGAAGCTCGGCCTGCGCGGTGGCGATCTGCGTGCCGAACACGCCCGCCAACGTCTCGACCGCGGCGTCCTGCCGGCCAGGCATCGCGAAGCGGTGCTCGAGCGTCGCAAGGGTGGCCAGGTCCGCGTCGATTGCGGGCCTGTTTGCCGGGTCGCGGAAAGCGTCAGGGCTGCCGAGGTAGGGCTGCAGCCCGACGACCGCGTGCAGCGCCGACCGCATCACCGCCTTCGT
>JAYUXE010000557.1:0-4590 GCA_043753165.1 Archangiaceae bacterium
AGACCCCGGGTGCGTGCCTGCTCAAGGAAGTTCTTTTCCAGCGCGTCGAGCTTCGCCGCCGCCCGCGCCCGCGCAGGGGCCATCGGCTCACCGGCCGCCAGCGTCTCTTTCAGCTCGAAATAAAATTTAATCTTGGGCTCGGTGCCGCTGGGCCGCACGGTGACGCGCGAGCCACCGTCGAGCTCGTACGCGAGCACGTTCGACTTCGGCAATGCGAGCTTCGTCGACGCCCCGCCCTGCTGCCGCGTCTGCGCCTGGTAGTCATTCACCGCGACAATCTTCAGGTCGCCGACCGCGCTGGGCACGGAAGAACGGAAGGCCTGCATGACCTGGGCGATGACGGCGGCCCCACTCGAGCCGGGCAGCGTGAAGCTCGCCTGCTTCGCAACGAAGAGCCCGTGCGCGCGCTGCACTTCCTCGAGGTAGCCGAGCAGCGTCGTCCCGCGCGCCTTGCAGGTCGCCGCCATGTCCGCCACCACCAGCGCCGTGCCGATTCCGTCTTTGTCGCGTGCGACCGTGCCGACCGTGTACCCGAGCGCTTCCTCGTACCCGAAGATGAACTGCTGACCGCCCGGCAACAGCTCGAGCGCGCGATTCGCGATCCACTTGAAGCCCGTCAGCGTCTCTTCGTACGAGGCACCCAGGTCCGCGGCCAACGACTTGAGCTGCGCCGACGAGACGATGGTGGTGATGACCAGCGGCTTGCTCACCGACTTCTGGCTCAGCAAATAGTGACCGAGCAACACGCCGAGCTCGTTGCCAGTCAGCATTCGCAATTTGCCGTCGGCGTCGCGCGCCATCGCGGCCAGACGATCGGCATCGGGGTCATTCGCCAACACCAGGTCGGCCTTCTTTTCCCCGGCGAGCGCGGTCGCCAAATCCATCGCGCCCTTTTCTTCGGGGTTGGGGAACTTCACCGTCGGGAAGTCGCCGTCGGGTTGCTGCTGCTTTTCCACGGGGAAGAAATGGGTGAAGCCCGCTTCGGCCATCGACTGCTTCGCCAGCTTGCCGCCGACGCCGTGCATCGCCGTGTAGACGATGCGCAGGTCGGCCGTTGTCTTCGACGGGCGCAGCGCCAGAATCGCATCCAGGTACGCGCGCTCGACTTCCGGCCCGATGTCGCGCCACAGGTTCTTCTGCCGCGCTTCGGCCTGCGGCATCGCCTTCACTTCATCGGCCGCTTCGACCGCATCGATCGCCGCTGCGATTCCGCCGTCGTGCGGAGGCACAATCTGCGCGCCGTTCGACCAGTACACCTTGTACCCGTTGTACTCGGGCGGGTTGTGGCTCGCCGTCACCATCACCGCTGCGGCAGCCTTCAGGTGGAGCAACGCGAACGCGCACAGCGGCGTCGGCCCGACCTCGGGAAACACGAGCGCCGGAATTCCTTCGGCGGCGAGCACCTGCGCCACATCGACGGTGAATTCTTCGCTCATCTTGCGGCCGTCGCGGCAGACCACCACGCCGCGCGCAGCGACGTCGGGCACCTTCGCCTTCAGGTAGCGCGCGAGACCGGCGGTGGTGCGCAGGACGACGGCGCGGTTCATTCGATTGGGGCCGGCTCCGAGCACGCCGCGCAGACCCGCGGTGCCGAACTCGAGGCTGGTGGAGAAGCGGTCTTCGAGGCCGGCGAGGTCGTTGGCCTTCAGCAGCGCGGTGACTTCGGCGCGCGTGCTCGCGTCCACGTCATGCTGAAGCCAGGCTTCTGCTTTCGTCTTGAGCGCGGTCGAATCCATTGCCGCGCTTCTTACCGCGCGCGGCTAATACTTCGAGGTCGAAGTGCCGCCCGTGATGATTGCGACCGACGCCGAGGCACCGATGCGATTTGCCCCAGCGGCGATCATCTTCATCGCGTCGTCGGTGCTCCGAATGCCGCCCGAGGCCTTCACGCCGACGTCATCGCCGACGACTTTGCGCATGAGGGTGACGTCTTCGACGGTCGCTCCACCGCCGGCGAAACCGGTGGAGGTCTTCACGAATGCAGCGCCCGCGGCCTTCGACAGCGCGCAGCCGACGATTTTTTCCTCGAGGCTCAGCTGCGACGTTTCGAGAATCACCTTCACCGGCGTGCGGCCCGCGGCGTTGACGACCATCTCGATGTCTTTGAGCACCAGGGCGTAGTCCTTCGCGCGCAGGGCTCCGATGTTGATCACCATGTCGATTTCCTTCGCGCCGCAGCGAATCGCTTCGCGCGTCTCGAAGGCTTTGGCCGACGGCAGCGAGGCGCCCAGCGGAAAACCGACGACCGCAATCGGGACGACGCGCGAGCCGGCCAGCGCGCGGGCGGCGGTGGCGATGTTGATGCTGTTGAGGCAGACGGTGGCGAAGCTGTGGCGGCGGGCTTCGTCGCAGAGCTTCAAGACTTCTTCGCGCGTCGCTTCGGGCTTCAGCAACGTGTGGTCGATGTACTGGGCGATGTCGCCGCTGGTCTTGACCTTGTCGGGGCTGATGCGCGCCGCGCCGGTCTTCACCGCGAGCAGCGTGCCGCACGAGTCGTGGTTCGGGCAGGTATCGCACGAGTCTGCGCATTCGTCGGGGTCGCGAATCGCGACGGCTTTGTTCCCGGGGCCGGTGGTGCAGGGGTCGTTCTTGCCCGCGTCGAGCGCCTCGAGGCGCCGCTTCACCCGGGAAACCACTTCATCGACCACTGCGCTGACGTCGTCTGCCATGGGACGCGAAGGCTTAGCCCAGGAGGCGGAACTTCCACCACCTATACTCCGCGCCGTGGCGCTCACCCTGCCCCTGCTGACGTGCCTTCTGGCAATGCCGGCGACCGACGGGAAGCTGCACGTGTATTTCTTCGATGTGGGGCACGGCGACGCGACGCTGCTGGTCTCGCCGGCCGGGCGTTCGGTGCTCATCGACTCGGGTCCGACCACCGCAGCCAGCCACTTGAAGTTGCGTGTGCCGCAGCTGGCGAAAGGCGGGCTTGATCTGGTGGTCCTCACGCGCGCGGGTGACGAGCACCTGGGTGCGATGGCCGAGCTGCTCGAGTCGGTGGGAGCGCGTCGATTTCTGGATCCGGGGTTGAGGGACCAGGGCGAAGCGCACGCGCTGCTGATGCAGCGACTGCAGGACATCGGGGTGCAGATTGTGTTGCCGGTGCCGGATCGCGAGGCGCCGGGTGAGCTGTTGCGCATCGACATGGGCGGTGGCGTGGAGCTCGAGGTGCTCTGGCCGCGGGCACCGGTCGAGTCGTTGCTGAGCGGGCCGCGCGCGAACGCCGTCGTGGTCCGCGCGCTCTACGGCGAGACGAGCCTGCTGTTGATGGGCGACGCGCAGCCAGAGACCGAGGAGTACCTGGTGAAGCGGCGATACGCGCTGCAGAGCACGCTGCTGAAAGTCTCTGACCACGGGGCGGCGCCGAGCTCGACGCTGCCGTTTCTGGTCGCGGCGCGTCCTCTCGCCGCGGTGATCAGCGTCGGCCCCGGCAACCCGTCCGGAGCGCCCGCGCGCGCGGTGCTGCAACGGCTTCAGCAGATCGGCATGAAGGTGTTCCGCACGGACCTCGATGGCGAAGTGCACGCGTCGTCCGATGGGAAGCGGTTCGAGGTGGTGACCGAGAAGCTGCCGGCCGGTGAGCTTCCCGGGGCAGCGTGGACGTTTCCGATGGCGCCCGTGCTCGCTGCGTTGCCGGTTCCTGCCGTTCGCCGTGTCAGCAAGCCGCTGAAGCTCGACGACTCCGCGCCCGTGAAAGCGAAGGGGGTGGCCAGGGTGAAGCCCGAGATCAAAAAGGCGGCGAAGAACGACGACGGTGTCATCGCGCTGCTCGTCGCGAAGAAGGGCGACAAGGTCTTCCACTACGCCGACTGCCCTGCTGCGCGGCGCATCGACCCGAAGCAGATGGTCGTGTTCACCTCGCGCAGTGAAGCGGCGAAGAAGCTCAAGCCCGCGGCAGATTGTTCGCCGTGAAGTGGTTCAGCGGTCTTGACAGAGCGCACGAACGCGACCCACCGCAAGGTGGACGCTCTCACCGTCGGCCACCGGTGGTGACAGCGTCCAGCATCGGCACGAGGGCGCGCGCGACGTCTGCACCACCGCCCACTCGCCGTCGGCGTTGGTCGGGCCGGGAGACGGACAGGCGACCAGGACTTCGTGGCCACCGAGCTCGCTGACGGCGGCGGGTTGCCCGGCCGCGGTTTCGAGCGCCCGAGCGCACTTACCCAAGATGCGCGTTAGTCTTAGTTTAAATCAGGGCCTGGGCGCATTCAAAACAAGCAGGTTGCGGCAGCCGGCCGCGCCCCGGTGTCTGGCGCTCGTGCGGAGTTCTTCGCCACCCATCGGGTGTTCCGCTTTGGCGACTTGATCAGGGGTCGACCACGAGAATGAAGGAGTTGAATCCTCCGTCGTTGATTCCGCCATCGAGAGTCACGGCGCCGACGGTGAACGGCCCCCGTTGACCACCGAGAATCGCCAGGTGGGGTCCGAACCGAAGCGGCTGTACGGCGTAGACGCGGCTGGGGCTATTCCCGAGCAGCAACGGATTCGGCGTGCCGGGAACCGGAGCGAGCAGCAGACCAACCTGGTTGATGAACCCCAGTTGGTAGTTGGCGACGCTGCCGGCATCGAATTCCAGCGAGCCACCATCTC
>JAYUXE010000558.1:0-10247 GCA_043753165.1 Archangiaceae bacterium
GCTCAGCGGCCCTTCGGCACCAGCCCGTTCAACAACCCCCCGCCGCCGGCGACCGAGCTGATCTCGAGCTCGAAGTTGCCGGCGTTGTCGTCGAGCCCATCGTCGGGAATCGTGACCCACAGCGACACCGCGCCGTTCACGCGAATCGTCTTCCCGACTTCGAGGATCCGCTGCAGATCGTTGGCCGACTTCCGCGCCGAGAGCACCGAGTTCCAGCCCGGCTCGATCTTCAGCAGCACCTTGCGCGTCAGCCCGCCCTTGTCGCCCAGCGACCGTGCCCCCGGCTTCCCCTCACGCAACCTCAAGTCGTAGCTGCCCGTCGGCTCGAGCCCCTGCACCGAAAATCTCGTCGCGCGTTCCGGAGCGAACGAGTTGCTCTTCGCATCCACCAACACCGTCGACGTCTGCTTGCTCGCGGTGTCCATCACCCGCACCTTGATCGCTCCGCTGTTGTCCGTCGCCTGCTCGTCCGCCACGAACGCGTACAGGGCCGTCGCGTTCTTCACCATCGTCCCCTTCGGCCCCACCAGCCCGAAGGAGTCCTTCGCATGCAACGAAGGCCTTCCTTCGAGGAAGTAGATCGCCTCGGTGATGAAGATGTTGTCGAAGTAGCCGCCGAACGACAGCTTCCCTTCCGTCCACACCTTGTACGTCTTCTTCGGATCCAGCCGCAGCCGCGCGGCCTTCGACGGCGGCACCAGAAACGCGTGCTTCTTCGCCACCACGGTCACGCTGTTCACCGGGTACTCCGCCTCGATCGGGATCTCGAGAGGAACAGGCGCCGGCGCCACCACCGGCAGCTCTACCCCCGCATCGAACTCTTCTTCCAGCAGCGAGTCCGGCACGCGATCCGGCTCGAGCTCCGCGTGCAACGTCACCAACGCTCCACGCTGCGGAGCGACGATGCGAAGCCACCGCTTCATCCCCGGCGCCGATACCTCGAGCTCGTAGTTCTTGTCGGCCGGAAGATCCGTCAACAACAGCGGCGTCGTCTGCGTGTTCGCGCGCCCATCGACCCGAACCAGGGCCCCCATCGGCGCCGACGTCAGGTTGATCGAGAACGTCGACCACTTCCCGTACGCCAAAACGCCGATGCCCGTCAGCAACGCGGCCACCAGCGGAATCGCCGCGAACATCATCGGCCGCAACCACCGCGGGTAGTTCGCCCGGAAATGGGCCCCCGTCGACGACTCTTCCTCCGCGTCATCCTCGGCCAACGCCAACGTCCGCTTGTTGTCGCGCGCACCCGGAGACCGCGCGTACTTCGTCTCTTCGACCGGATCCTTTTTCGGGATCGCGGGCATCGCCCCCTTCCACAGCGACACCTGGTCGAGGAAGTCGCGCGGCAGCTGCACCGGCCGGCCTTCCGCCACGAGCTCTTCCTCGAACAGCAGCCCCATGAACATCGCCAGCCCGCTGGGCGCGAACGTCGGAGCGTTCTGGTACAGGTACGCCGACAGCGCCTGCTGAAAATCCTCGGCCGTCTGGTACCGGTCGGCCTTTTCGTGCGCCATCGCGGTGAGAATGATCCGTTCCAGCGCTGGCGTGATGTCGGGGTTCAGCTCTCGCGGCCGGGGAAACTCACCCCGAACAATCTTCGAGAGCACCTCGATCATCTTTCCCTGAAAGGGCAGCTGCCCGCAGAGCATCTCGTACATCACGATGCCCGCCGCGAAGATGTCCGTTCGCGCGTCCAGCTCTTTGCCGCGCGCCTGTTCCGGAGCGAAGTACGCGTACTTCCCCTTCACCGCCCCCGCTTCCGTCTCTTCCCTGCCGGCCGTGCGCGCCTTCGCGATGCCGAAGTCGACGATCTTGATCTGCCCTTCGTACCCAATCAGCACGTTCTGCGGTGACACGTCGCGGTGCACAATCTTCAGCGGCCGCCCCGTCTCGTCGATGCGCGTATGGGCGTAATGGAACCCCTTGAGCATCTCGATGCCGATCAGCACCGCGAACGGCGTCGGAATCACCGCGATCTCGATCGTGTGCGCGCGCTTCATCACCTTCGACAGTGGCTGGCCGTCGACCAGCTCCATCGCCAGGTACCAATCGCCCTCGATTTCTCCGAAGTCGAAGACCTGCGCGATGTTGCCGTGCGACAGGCCCATCGCGATCTTCGCTTCGTTCGTGAACATCGCGATGAACGCTTTGTTCGCCGCGTAGTGCGGAAGGATGCGTTTGATCACCACCTGCTTGGTGACGCCCGGCGCTGCCGAGAAGCGGGCCTTGTAGATCTCGGCCATGCCCCCGGCCGCAATCCGCGCCTGAAGCTCGTACTTGCCGAACTGGTCTGCCAAAGCGGGGCGAAGCTACGTCACAACCCGCTCGCGCCCAACACGAGCGTGGGCTGCGCGTCGTACTCGATGCGTAATTTTTTCGGCGGGGCAGGGCTGTTTGGCAGCACGACCATGCTGGTCGCCTTCACCGTGGCCGGCTGCCGATTGCCCACCTGCGTCTTCAGCGGCGTCAGCGACGCCCCCTGCAACGACACCGTCTTCGGCAGCGCTCCCAGCGTCGACTTGTCTCCCACCAGCTGCCCGTTGATCGAGAACGCCGCCGACTTGATGCGCGTGTCCGGGTCGAGCGCCACATTCGTCGTCGCATCCACGAACGAAAGCTTCGTGATCTTCAGCTCGACCGCCGTCAGCAGGCCCGTGGCCGACTTCAGCTCGGGGATGTTCTGGTAATCCGCTGCGGCGACGATCTCGACGTCCTTGTCGAACGACAGCTCGCACCCGTCGGTCACCGCCTTCGTCGTCACCGTGTACGCGCCGGCCGGAATGTCGTTGCCACACTTGAAGGTCTCGAGGTCGACTTCGGCGGTGCCGCTGACCGAGGGAATTCCCTGGCCGGCGCCCAACCGCACTTCCGGCTGTACGATCAAGTCGCACGCCGTGAAGGCAATGACCGCGGACACCAGGAAGAAACGAAGCATGGGGGGAACTCCGAAAAAGCGGCCCGTCTGTCTGTATCCGATTGTAGCAAAGAGGCCAAATCGATGACCGCCGTGGGCGGTGCTAGAAGGCGACAAGATGCGACCCCTGCTCGCCGTGCTGCTGTTGACCCCGGCCCTCGCAGCTGCCAGCGGCGCCACGGTGCTCTTTTCCGCCATCGGCCACCCGAAAAAAGTCGTCCTCACCGGTCGCGTCCTCAAAGACACGCCCACGGCCGGCAGTTCGACCCTCAGCAAGAACCTGCGCCAACTGTTGGTCACGAACTGGGTCGACGCCCCGGTCGAGGTCCGGTTTGCCGGCCAGTCGCTGAACGTCACCACGAACAGCGAAGGAAACTTCGAGGCCGCCTTCGAGTCGCCCCCTGGCCGGCCGTTTGCCCTCGGGATGCTCAAGGCCGAAGCCCGCGTGCCCGGCGCCAACACAGGCGTCGCCGCGGTCGAAGTCCTCGCCGCCGCGGCTCCCTTCTTCGTCATCTCGGACTTCGACGACACCATCGCCGTCACCGAGGTGCTCAGCCGCCGGCGGCTGGTCGCCAACTCGCTGTTGTCCGACGAGAAGAGCCAGCCCGTGGTGCGCGGCATGGCGGAATTCTACGGCTGCCTTCGCGAGAACGTCGGCAGGCCCGCGTTCGCGCTGGTCAGCGGCTCGCCCCTGCAGTTCGCCACGCGCGTCGGAACCTTCCTCGGCAACCACCGCTACCCACCCATGGGTCTCTACCTGCGCGACCTCGGGCCCGACACGTTGTCCGACTACAAACAGCCCATCATCCGTTCGCTGCTGCGCGCGATGCCGAACCCCGCCGTGCTCATCGGCGACTCGGGCGAGCACGACCCCGAGGTCTACCGCCAGATTCGCGACGAGTTCCCCGAACGGATTCGCCGCATCTACATTCGCAACGCCGGCCGTTCGAACGACAAGAAACGGTTCGACGGCATGGTCCTCTTCGACGAACCGAGGGCCGCAGCGCTCGACGCCGTCGAGCAGGGCCTCGCCACTCAGGAATGTGTCGCCCGGGCTTTTCCATGAAGCGCCTTCTTCTCGTCCTGCTGCTCGTCGGCTGCACCCAGAAAGCGAAGACGGATGCCGCCCCTGTTCCCACGAAGCCTGCGCCGCTGGAGCCGTTGACCGCTGAGCCGAGCGCGGATGGAGGCGTGGCCCCGACGTACACGGTGAAGCCCTTCACCTTCAGCGGGGATCCCGCCCCCTCCACGGCGCGCAGGCTCGAGATCGTGGGCGAGGCGATTTCTCTCGATGGCAAGCCCGTCACCGTTGCCAATCTTCCCGCGCTGCCCGTCGTGCTTCTCTCGTTCGACGCCGACGCGTACCTCGCGCAGCAGTTGCCCCTGCTGGCCCGCCTCGACGATGCAGGGGCCGAGGTCTGGCTCCAGTCGCCTGACGTTTCCGCGATCGCCTGGCCCGTGAAGCTGCGCGACGAGGCCAACTTCAACGTCTGGCTCGACGACGGCGGGCCCGGAAAGCTGCGCATCGTTCACCGCACCGACGGTTTCGAGCTGCAGACCAACATGGGAAAGCTCGCGGGCGCCGACGCCCGCGGCCCCACCGTGCCGACCCGCGGTGGCAGCTACGATCTCGTGATGTTGCAGAAGGGACTCGACCGCGTGAAGGCGCGCTTCACCGCCGCGGCCGACGTCTGCTTCATGCCGACGTACGCGATGCCGATGCGCGACGCGATTCGCGCCATCGCGACCAACTGGATCTCAAAAGACAGCGTCGTGTTCGGCGGGGCCTGCCTGGTCTACCCGCGGCCTGCGACGCGCGACGCGGGGACTTAAAAGCCGACCGCGCCCACGCAGATGTTCACCGAGTTGTTGACGGTGCGGCAGCTGTAGCCATTGCGGCAGTCCGGGGTGCGGTTGCAGGTGCGGAAGCAGGCAGCCGCGTTCTTCGACAGCGCGTCGCGCACGCAGGTCGAGCCGGTGGGGCAGGTGTTGTTCGACTCTTCGACCTTGCAGCTCTGCGTGCAGTAGCCACCGGGCGAGAAGTCTCGCTGGATGCAGATGGCCCCGGGGCCACAGTCGGTGTTCGTCGTGCACGGGTCTCCGATGGTCGGGCCGCAACCCACCCCGAAGAGCCCGACTGCAAGAGCAATGGCCAGCGACGTCCGCATGCCGCGCGAGTATCTTGCCCAGCCGTCGCCAGCAACTTTTCATTCGTCTGACATCTGGAGCGATCGCAATGACGCAGCCGGTTCCCACGGGCGGTGAGTTCCTCTTTCACGAAACAGGCACCACCCCGCTGATGTGCCCCGAGCGTTTTTCGGACGAACAGAAGCAGTACCTCGAGACGGCGCAACGCTTCTCGAGGCAGGAAGTGTTGCCGAAGACCGACGCGATCGAGAAGAAGACGCCCGGGTTGATGCGCGAGCTGCTGCGCAAGGCCGGCGAGCTCGGCCTCTTGATGATCGACATCCCCGAAGCGCACGGCGGGCTTGGTCTCGAGAAGACGACCTCGCTGCTCGTCGCCGAAGCCAAGAGCATGAATGGCAGCTGGTCGGTCACGTTCGGTGGCCACACGTGCATCGGCACGCTGCCCATCGTCTGGTTCGGCAACGCCGCGCAGAAAGCGAAGTACCTGCCGAAGCTCGCCACCGCTGAATGGGTCGCCGCCTACGCGCTGACGGAATCAGGCAGCGGCAGCGACGCGTTGGGCGCCAAGACCACCGCCACGCGGTCTGCCGATGGGAAACACTGGGTGCTCAATGGCAGCAAGCAGTTCATCACCAACGCCGCGTTTGCCGACGTCTTCATCGTCTTCGCGAAGGTCGACGGCGACAAGTTCACCGCCTTCATCGTCGACCGTTCGACCCCTGGACTTTCGGTCGGGCCCGAAGAGCACAAGATGGGCATCCGCGGCAGCTCGACCTGCCCGGTGATCTTCGAGGACGCCAAGGTGCCGATCGAGAACCTGCTGGGCGAGATCGGTAAGGGCCACAAGATCGCCTTCAACATCTTGAACGTCGGGCGCCTGAAGCTTGGGGTCGGGGTGCTCGGCTCGATGAAGCTGCAGCTGGCCAACGCCGTCGCCTACGCGGCCGAACGAAAGCAGTTCGCGACGCCCATTCTCGAGTTCGGGCTGATTCGCGAAAAAATCGCGCGCAGCGCCGGGCTCATCTACGCGGTCGAGTCGATGGCGTACCGGACCTCGGGCCTCATCGATGCGCGGCTGCACGGGCTCGACGTTGCCGCGGCCGACCACGACGCGAAGACGATCGCCGCAATCGAAGAGTTCGCCGTCGAAGCGTCCATCTTGAAGGTGTTCGGCAGCGAGTCCCTGGGCCAGGTCGTGGACGAGGCGGTGCAGATCCACGGCGGCTACGGCTACATCGAGGAATACCCGGTCGAGTGCGCGTACCGCGATGCGCGCATCAACCGAATCTTCGAGGGCACCAACGAGATCAACCGCATGCTCATCACCGGCATGCTGCTGAAGCGTTCGATGAAGGGCGCCCTGCCGATGTTCGACTTCGCGCAGACCGTCAGCGACGAGCTCGACAACGACGCGCTGCCGAAGCTGTCACCCACGGGGCCGCTGGCCCAGGCCGCGCTCACCACCGCGTACCTGAAGCGCATGGCGGCGTGGACGCTGAAGATCGCCGCCGAAGCGTTCGGCCCCGAGCTCGAGAAGCAGCAGCTGGTGCTCGCCTCGGTCGCCGACATCGTGATCGATGCGTTCGCGGTGGACTCGATGGTCGCACGCACGCGGCAGGTCTCGGCGACGGATCCCGTGCGCATCGCGATGACCCGCCTGCTCGCCAATGCGGCCGCGTCACGTTCGATGGAAGCCGCACGCCGGGCGCTGTGCGCGAGCGCGAAAGGCGAGGCGTTGACCCAGCACTTGAAGAAGCTGCAGCGGCTCAGCGCGTACGATCCGTTCGACCCCGTTGAAGCCGTCGAGACCATCGTTCAGGCGACGCAGAAGGGTGGGGGCTACACGCTCGGCTAGCGTTTCAGCTCGAGCTGTCGGTGGCCTTCGAAGACGGTGAGCACGGCGATTGAGCTGCCGCGTTCCAGGTAGACGATTCGGCAGCTCTCGAGCAGCACCTCTCGGATGTCTCTGCGAGCCGGAAGCTCGGGTAGCCAACGTCCGGTTCTTGGAGCCCTGGCGGCCTTCGATGCCCGCTGGCGCAGCTTCTCGACCCACCTTGACGCCGCTTCAGGGTCGTCTTCCGCAATGAAGCGGAAGATTGCGATCAGGTCTTTGGTTGCCCGCGCCGACCATCGAATCTTCATCGTTTGCGCGCTCGAGAGCGTTCTGCATCCAGCGCCCGGCCGAGCTCGTCATCCGTCACCACCCGACCAGCCTCGACGTCCGCGAGGCCTTCTTCGACTGCCGTCAGGAACCGGTCTCGCGCAGTGAGACGGTCGAAGTCTGCTGGCGACATCACCACGGCAGCAGGTCGTCCTTTCTGCGTAATGACGACCGGACGCCGGTTCGCCTTCAGCCCGCGCATCACCTCGGACACATGGGCCTTGAACTCCCCGATGGGCAGGATGTCGCGGCTGATCTCGATGGGCTTCATTCAGTCAGCGTAGCAGGTCCGAATTCAGACCGCTTTTCAGCCCTGCTGGGCTCACGGCATCCGTGAGACAGCGTCCATCCCGAAGCTGATCTTCGTCTTCCACGGCGGCGGAGGCAGCCCGCGGAAGGTCAGAATCCGTTCGAGGTGCTCGACGGTGTCGCTGCGAAGCTTCCCGAACGCCACGCCGAACCCCGGGTTGATCAGCCGCGCGCGATCTTTCGGCGGCGTCATCACCCAGACGATTTCCCCATGCAGCGCGAGCACGCCCACCGACAGCGTCAGCTCGAGGAACACCGGCTCGTTCACCTTCACCCAGCGCGGCACATCGGTCGATTCGATCTCGATGCCGAGACCGCCAAACGAGATGTCGCGCACCAGGTAGGCGATCGAGTTCGCCTTGTCTTCGGTGGCCCGCAGCTGCAGCGGGATGCGCATGTGCTTTCGAACCTTCTCGTACTTCTGCGCCTCGAAGATTCTTCGCAGCAGCGCGTCGAGCCCGTCGCGGTTGTCCGGCTGGTGGTACCGGATGTTGAGCAGAAACATCCCCGCCGACTGCGGAGCGACGCTCACCACCTCGCCGTGCACCTCGACCATGTCGGGCACGCCCTTCGCCTGCAGCTCGAAGATGAACTTCGTGCCGACGGGCGCCATCTTCCGGCTCGCGATCGCCACGCCGCCTTTGCCCACGCTGCGCGTGAACTCGGAAATCAACGCGAGCGGCGTTTTGTAGACGACCTTCAGCCGGATGGGTTCCCCTGGGGCGGCTTTCCGGCTCACCGCGGCAACCTATCTCTGAAATGCGAAGCGCGGAACGATCGTGAAATCGTCCCGCGCGGTGGTGCTCGAAAAATCCAGCGGAAGAAAAGGACTACTTCTTCTCGTTGGTGACCGTGACGGTGATCTTGCCCGGCGTCACGCTCACCGACTCGTCGAAGGTGTACGTGCCTTCGGTGTCGATCACGGTGCCCTTCACGACCATCGAGACGCCACCCGACGTCTGCGACAGCGCTTCGACCGCGACCTTCTGGCTTACGTCGATGTCGAGGAAGTCGTTCACCGCACCCGACCACGAAAGTTTGCCTTTGATCGTCTGATCCACGCCGACGCTGCCCGCCTCGACCTTGACCGCCTGACCCACCTTCAGCGAACCCGTCAGCCCGGCCACGCCCGACGACGTCATCACGCCGCAGTTGTTGTAGTCGGCCGTGAAGGTCTGACTCACGTCGACGAGCCCGTTTCCGCCCAGCGCGACGCCAAAGCCGTGCAGCGACACCGAGCCGCCCTGCGGGCACTTCGACTCAATCGACGCGGACAAGTCGATTTTCGAGCCCATCTTGTCGGCCCCGCCTTTCAGCGGCTGGGACGCGGCGAACAGCGCCTCTGAGGCGCCCTGCTTGCCGCCGCTGATCTGGGCCTGCGGCCCGCACGCGCAAAAGCTCAGAACTGCTGCAGAAATCGTCAAGAGTCGGGTGTTCATGTCGTAGCGCCTCCCAGCGCAATGGGCCCCAGTAATAAGGGCGCCGCCTTTACCCTTTGTTGCCGCGACCGCGCGTTTTGATCAGCCCCGGCGGCCGGAAGGTCTCACGAATCTTGATCTCCCCGCAAATCGGACTAGTTTTCGGCCGGTGGCAAGAAGTGGTATTTCGCGGATCAGAGTGCTGCGTAGAGGCTGACCGGGGCAAAGAGTGTTTCGCGGCGTGTTCGAACACCAGATCGACGGGAAAGGACGCACGAGCTTCCCGGCGAAGCTGCGCGAAACGTTGGTCGGCTCGTACGACGAACGCCTCATCGTCACGACCTCGCTCGACGCCTGCCTTCACGCGTACCCGGTGCGCGAGTGGGAACAGCTCGAGCTCGCGCTGTCTCGCCGCAACCCGATGGAGCCGGGCGTGAAGCAGCTGATGCGGCTCTACGTGGCGAGCGCGCAGGAATGCCCGTTGGACAAGCTCGGCCGGATCTTGATCCCGCCGACGCTGCGCGCGCACGCCTCGCTCGAGAAGGACGTCATCTGGGCCGGCATGGTGAAGGTGATCGAGCTCTGGTCGAAAGAAGGGTGGGCGAAGGCGCAGGACGAAGCCCGCACCGAAGCAGGTTCCGCCGACGTCATGCGCGTCCTCACCGAGCTCAAGCAGTCCTGACCCGCAGTTTTCAGAAGAGAGGGGAATTCAAATGTCCGAGCTGGCCGCACTCGAGCTGTCGCAGATCGAAGTCACTGAAGAGGCTCCCCGCGCGAAGGCGTTCGTGCCGCAGACGCGCGTCGCGCACATGACGCTCGCGCTCGAAGGCGAAATCGGAATCCGCGAGTACGACGAGATTGCCGATCAGCTCTTCCGCTTCAGCAGCCGCGGCGTGCGTCGCGTCATCATCGACTTCTCTGACGTGAGCCACGTCGACTACCGCGTCGTGCGCCCGCTGATGCTGCGCGCCTCGGGCCTTCGTCACCTGGGCGGCGACATCAAGCTCTGCGGAATGTCGCCGTACATCCACGCCATCTTCCGGTCGGCCGGCGCCAACGACGCCTTCGACTTCTACGCCGAACCCGTCGACGCGATCGCGTCGTTCGATCGCGCCGTTCTCACTGCCGGCTGAAGGGTTGGCCTTCTCTCACCAGACCGTCCTCCTCAACGAGGCGGTGCGACTACTCGAACCCGGAGCCGGCAGGTTGATCGTCGACGGAACGCTTGGAGGCGGAGGTCACAGCGAGGCGCTGCTCGAAGCCGGTGCGTCCGTGATCGGCATCGACCGCGATCCGC
>JAYUXE010000559.1:0-4575 GCA_043753165.1 Archangiaceae bacterium
GCCGCGGTGGGTGAGACGTACGTGGCGTTCGCGCTCGATCGGCCCGCGCACTTCCAGGTGATGTTCCGTCCCGAGCTGGTCGACATGGGGCGTTTCCCCGAGGCCGCAGCGGCGGGGCGCAAAGCGTTCGGCAAAGCGGCGGCCGTCTTCGCCGGGCTTCCGGGCGACCCGAAGGTGATGTCTGCGCTGCTCTGGTCGACTGCTCACGGCCTCGCGTCGCTGATGCTCGACAAGAGCCTGCCGAACCGAAGCGCCACCGGGGCCGAACGCCGCGCGCTCGCCCGCGACGTGATGCGCACCCTCGCCGCCCTCACCACAGCCCCGAAACGGAGAACCCGATGATCGAAGCACCGATGCAGAGCACCGGCGGAAACTGGGCGGTGCCCGACGGCTGGGGCCAGGGCAAGGGCGTGTTCGGCGGGTTGATCGCGGGCGCGCTGGTGAACGCGGCGACGCAGAAGCTCACCGACAGGACGCGGGCACTGCGGGCGTTGACGATGCACTTCCTGGCTCCCCCGGAAGCAGCGCCTTCGATGATTGCGATCGAAACGATTCGGGAAGGCGGAGCTTCTTCCACCCTCGAAGCCCGCCTGCTTCAAGGCTCCTTGAAGAGTCACGCGATGATGGTGTTCAGCAAGCCGCGGCCCGGCGCGAGCCATGTGCAGGACGCTCCGGCGATTGATCCCGACTGGGAAAAGGTCGCGATCGTGCCGGTCGAGCCGCCGATGGCGCCCGTCTTCGCGCAGCACTTCGAGTATCGGCCCGTCGGTGCGTGGCCCTTCAGCGGCGGCGAGCGCGCGGAAAGCAGCGGTTGGGTTCGCCCGCGCGCGTTCAGCGGCAAGTACGACGCCGCGCTGATCGTGGCCTGCTGCGACGCCTTCTGGCACAGCATTCACGTGCGCGCGGACACCATCCGCCCGTCACTGACCGTCACGTTCTCGGTCGAGCTCTACGGCGATCCAGGCGCGGTGCCGTTGCACGCGCCGCTGTTCCACCACGGCGTCACCTGGTTCTCCGAGGCCGGCTACGCGTCTGAACGGCGCACGCTGTGGTCGCCCGACGGAAAGCTGCTGGCGGTGAACAACCAGGCGATCGCGGTGCTGTGAAGGGACTAAGACGCACGCCTGACTCCGACCCGAACTGGATGTGAAGTGGTCACCCTCGCCGCGGGATCGCTGGCGATCAAAGACTGCGCAAGCGGGCAGGTGATGCACTGCGGCAGCGGGCCTGGGGTCGAGCCCGACGCGATCTACGTCGACCCTTCCCGGCTGGCGGCCCGCCTGGCCGAAGGCGGCGCCCCTCTCGTGCTCTTCGACGTCGGCCTCGGAGCGGCCTCCAACGCCCTCGCCGCCCGCCGCGTCTCCGAAGCCGCGCCTTCGGGTTCGCGCCGGCTCGAGATCGTCAGCTTCGACCGCGACGTCCTCGCGCTCGAGCTGGCCCTGCTTCCCGAGAACGCCGCCTCGTTCGGCCTCACCGCGCCTGAGCCTCGGGCTGCCGCGCGACAGTTGATCGACAGCTCGCGTCACGACACGGCCCGCACATCGTGGCGGATCGCACTGGGCGACTTCCCCGTTTGTCTCGCGCTCGAAGCCATGGGCACAGCCGACATCGTCTTCTGGGACATGTATTCCGCCCGCACCAGTCCGCTGTTGTGGACGGCGCAGATGTTCCGACTGCTGCGCGCGGCCTGCCGTGACCACGCCACCCTGCACACGACCAGCGCCGCGACGTCGGCCCGCACCGCGATGCTGCTCGGAGGCTTCGCGGTCGGACGCGGCCCGGGAACGGGCGATCGCGACGAGACGACGGTGGCGGGCACGGATGTGGGGGATCTCGCCGAGCCGCTGGACGCGCGATGGCTGCTGCGGCTATCGCGATCGTCGGCGGCGTTTCCCAGCGACGTGCCGCCCGGCGCGGCGACGCTTGCCCAGGTCGCAGCGCTCGCGCAGTTCAACCGGTGAACGAACGATGCCCTGGCTCGAAGACACATTCGCCGGCCTCCCCTCGCGCGTGCAGCTGCCGCCCGGCTACGCGCCGAACAAGCGGTGGCCGCTGATCGTCTTTCTTCACGGCAGCGGCGAGCGCGGCAACGACAACACCTCGCAGCTGAAGCACGGGGTGCAGCATTTCGCGGGGTTGGGGGCGATCGTGATCGCTCCGCAATGCCCGCGCGATGATTCGTGGGGCGGCACGTGGTTCGGAGGTCCGTCGCGCAGCCAGGCAGCGGTCGTCGAGCTCGTCGCCACACTTCGCGGCCGGCAGACGGTGGATCCTGATCACGTCGTGCTCGTCGGCGCGTCGATGGGGGCGATTGGCGGTTGGGAAATTCTTGCGAAGTACCCCGGCGTGTTCGATGCGGCGGCGCTGCTGTGCGGCGAGCCCGACCTCGCGTGGGAACCGCTGCTGCGCGGGCAGCGCATCTGGTCGTTTCACGGCGAGGCCGATGATCTCGTGCCGATTGGGCTTGCGCGCGCGCTGCACGAGCTGCTGCCGCCCCCGGCCCGCTTCACTGCACTGCCCGCCCGCGGCCACGACATCTGGGATCCGGTGCTCGGCGATGCCGCGCTCTACCGCTGGCTTTTCGAGTGAAGCCGACCCTGCTGCTGTTGGCGCCCCGCGGCGCGCGTCCCGTCAAAGTGGGCAAGAAGGGAGTCGAACCCTTACGTCTTTCGACACGAGCTCCTAAGGCTCGCGCGTCTGCCAGTTTCGCCACCTGCCCCTGCGCGCAACCTTAGGTGAGGCCGATGGGGTTCGTCAGGGGATCGTGGCCGCCTTGGCAGCTACTCCCGGCGAGTGACGGCGGTGAGACAGTCGGTGCTCGTCAGCATCCCAACGATCTCGGCGCCTTCGACCACCGGGATCGCGTGAATGCGATTCGCAGTGAGTTGGGTGATCGCGTCCGACAAGGCGAGCTCGGGCCCTACCGTGCACCACCGTCCGGGTCATCACCTCGTGAACCTTCAGCCGTTTGAGCGCCGCCGCGTAATCGGTTTGGGAATTGATCAGGGGGGACGGCATCGCGCGATGAAGGTCCTGTTCGGACAACATGCCCACCAACGCCCGCGCCCGGGTCACGCAGAGGTGCTGAATGTGATGCGCGCGCATCAAATCGAAACCTTCTTGCAGCGCAGCGTCGTCGGCAATCGTGATCGCCGGTGACGACATTGCGCTGCGAACCGCCAGTTGAAAGGGATTTCGGATGGCGTTCAATCGAGCAAAACCCGGGTCAGGCCAGCCGGGTGTGCAACAACTCGGCGAACGCCACCAACGCGTCCGTGGCCGTGAAGACGCCGACGACCTTGTGGTTGTCCACCACCACCGCCGAGCCCATCTTCTTGCGCGCCATTTCCTGCACCACCTCGTCCAGCGGTGCCTGCGGCGAGACCGTATAGGGGTCGCCCGTCATCACGTCTTTCGCCATCAGCTTGTCGGGGTCCGCATCGCTCAGCGATTCGGCGCGGAAGAGGTCGCCATCGGAAAGGACGCCCACGACCTTCGTGCCCTCACACACCGGCAGGTGCCGGATGTTGAGCTCCTTCATCACCCTGTGCGCCTGGCTCAGCGTGTCGTCGGGAGCCAGAACCCGGGGAGTCGTCGTCATGTACTTCTGAATCGCGGGAATCGTTTTCATGGCTGGAAGACATTCAATGCCCGTGCCGTTCGTCGCGGGCGTGCGATGAAACACGACTCCGCGCAAATGCTGCAGCTGAGGAGGTTCCGCGCAGTTTTTGGGATTGCCGTGAGGCCGGCGCAGAAAAAAGGGCCGGCAGTCTTTCGAGCGCCGGCCCTTCGGTTTCTTCTATGAGAGCGGAGGGAATCGAACCCACAACCTATGGATTAAGAGTCCATTGCTCTGCCAATTGAGCTACGCTCCCTTACGTCTTGGCGGGTGAAGCGCGCGGCTTCTAAAGGATCAGTTTCGGGGTGTCAACGAACTCCGCTGCGCCCTGAAAAGAAGCCACACGCCGACGGCAAAGATTCCCACCACCGTGTACTGCCCGGGAGTGAGACCCGCGTAACGACGGTCGACGAAGCTCAAGTCTGACGCGCGGATGAAGTCGAGGAAGAACCGCGGCACCGTGTAGAGCACCGCCAGCAGTCCCATCAGCGTGCCCTGCGGCGGCTTCCGGCGCTTCACGATGAACAGAATGGCCGCGATGCCCATCAGCACGAACATGTCGTAGAGGCCCAGGTCGTGGCGTGGGCCTCCTGGGAAGTCGACAGCCAGTGGGAAGTCGGTGCGCACGCCCGGGTGGTCGTGCACGAGGAAGCAGCCGAAGCGCCCAATCGACCAGCCCACCGACGTGCCGAGCGCCAGCGGGTCGAGGTACGGATCGAGCGGAATCTTCGACCGGCGGAAGTAGATGAAGATGCCCAGCAGCGCCCCCAGCACGCCGCCCATCGACGACAGGCCGTCCCAGACGCGGAAGACGACCCAGACGTCGACCAGCAGCTCGGGGTGGTACGCGAAGATGTGCATGAAGTGGCCGCCGATGAGCCCGAAGCCCACTGCCCACGGGACCACGTCGCGCAGCGGCTGATCGGTGACCTTCGCGTACTCGCGCGCCATCTTGG
>JAYUXE010000560.1:0-4573 GCA_043753165.1 Archangiaceae bacterium
TCGGCCTGGGCAACGGCCACCGCCTGCCGTGGGGCCCGCTGCGAGAAGGTGCCGAGGCGCTGTCGCGTGCCACGGTGGTCTGGCGAAGGCTCAGCGACACCACTGGAGCCCCGCTGCACCCGAACGAAGTCCACGCCGAGCACCGCGTGAGGTCGTCCGTTCCGCTGGGAACAGTTCTCGTCATCACCGGCGTCGCGCGCCCGTCCTCCGTCGTCGACAGCGCCACGCGCCTGGGCGCGCGCGTCGTCGCCACGCGCTTCTTCGCCGACCACCACCGCTTCACTGCTGTCGAGCTCGCCGAAGCGAAGGCTGCGGCGCTGTCGTCCAAAGCGACGCTGCTGACCACCGAGAAGGACGCCCAGCGCATGCCCGAAGGCTTCGCCGAGACGCTGATTGTCGACGTGGTGCTTCGCGATGGCCACGCGGCGATTCATGCGGCGCTCGGGCTTGAGGGGCAGCAGCGTGCGTGAGACAAGCCGGGCCGTGGCGCGCGCGCTCATTCAGCGGGTGAAGGGCTTCTCGAAAGTCCGGGTGCTGGTCGTCGGCGACCTGGTCGCCGATCACTACGTCTACGGGCAGACAGAACGCGTCAGCCGCGAAGCGCCGGTGCTGATCGTTCGCCACGAGCGCGAAGACGTGAAGCCCGGAGGCGCAGCCAACGTCGCGGCCAACGCCCGCGCCCTCGGGACGAAGGTCACCGCCCTCGGCTGCCTCGGCACCGACGCGATGGGCGACCAGCTGAACCGCCTGCTTCGCGCGCAGGGAATCACCGTGGACGCGATTGCCGACCCCCAGACTCCGACCGAGACCAAGACCCGAATCCTCGCGGGCGGAGTGAGCACCACGCGGCAGCAGATGCTTCGAATCGATCGCGGCTCGACCGGCACGCTGCCCGAGAAGACGCGCGCGAAGCTCGCCCTCCGGCTCACGCGCGCGCTCAGCCACTGCGACGTCGCGATCGTCTCTGATTACGGCGCGGGCGTGGTCTGCGACGAGACGCGCGCGGCGCTGCGCCGCTGGGCGGGGCAGGGGGGCCTCGTCTGTTCCGACTCGCGCTACGGCCTGGAGTCGTTGGTCGGAATGACGGCCTGCAAACCGAACGAGCCCGAGCTCGCGGCCCTCACGAAACTGCCCGTCACCACCGATGGCCAGCTGTCGATGGCGGCGGCGGCGGCGATGGAAAGACTCGACTGCCGAATCCTGCTCGTCACCCGCGGCCGTCGCGGCATGGCGGTGTTCGAGCGCGACCGGGCTCCGACGCTGCTGCCCGTCTACGGGGTGGCCGACGCGGTCGACGTCACCGGCGCAGGCGACACCGTCAACGCTGCGTTCGCGGTGTCGCTGGCCGCGGGCGCCTCGGCATCGCAGGCAGCCAGGTTCGCGAACATCGCCGGCGGCCTCGTCGTCCAGAAGCCGGGTACGGCCACCGTCACCGCGGCTGAACTGCTCGCCGAGCTTTGACAAGTGACCAAGGTCCGCACCCTCGATCAGCTCATCCTTGAGCTCAAAGACAGAAAGGGGACGGTCGCCCTCGCAAACGGCGTCTTCGACCTCCTCCACGTCGGGCACCTTCGCTACCTGCAGGGCGCGAAGGCGTTGGCCGACACTCTGGTGGTGGCGGTGAACTCCGACGCCAGTACCCGCGCGTACAAAGGCCCCGGCCGGCCAGTGATTCCCGCGAACGAACGGGTCGAGCTGCTGTCCGGGCTGTCATGCACCGACTACGTAGTCGTCTTCGAGGAGGCCGACGTGCGGCCCATTCTCCGAGCGCTCAAACCAGACATTCACGTCAAAGGCACAGACTACACACCCGAGACGATTCCCGAGCGCGACGAGGTGCTTGCGTACGGAGGCCGGGTGGCAATTGCCGGCGACCCGAAAGACCACAGCACGACGGCGCTGCTCAAAGCGCGTTAGCGATCGCGGCCACGGCCCGCGCGACCATCTGCTCGGCCGACTCGGCATCGGCAGTGAGGTCGACCATCTGGTGGGGGGCATACGCGTGGCCCCAGCGGTCGATGGGCATGTGAAGAAACAGCGCGACCGTCGGCACGCCCAGGGCCACCGACAGATGCATCGGCCCGGTGTTGTTGCAGACCGTCAACCCCGCCGCCTTCATCAACGCGGCGAGCCCGTCGAGGTTGGTGGGTGGAGCGAGCACCGCGCCCGGCGCCCCCGCAACCACCGCACCGGCCAGCGCCTCTTCCCCCGGCCCCCAGGTGACGACCGGCGTCCGGCCTTTTTCCAGCAGCGCGCGGCAGATGCCGACGAAGACCTCTTTCGGCACGCGCCGGTAGTCGAGCCTTCCGCCCGGATTCACCACCACACCCCCGGCGGGGCAGGGCAGGGCGGCGCGCGGCTCGCGAAAGGCCATCGTTCGGTTTGTTCCGGTAACCCCGAGCACCGAGAGCAGGTGAAGCCGCTGCAAGAGCTCGTTCTGGGTGTCGGTGCGCGCGGCGACCGCCACGTCCATCAACGCGCGGCCGGGCCCGATCGCGGGGCCGACGACTGTGCCATCGCCTGCGATGAGCCGGGAAATCAGCAGCGCGGTCACCGATGGCTCGGCCCAGTTTCCGCAGTCGATCACCGCATCGAACTTCTGCGCGCGAAGCGCCCGCACCCCCGGCGCCCAGCGCCCGAGCCAGCGAAGGCGCCCGTCGTAACCCCAGAGCTTCGCGATCCCCGGCAGGCCGTCGAGCACGCGGGTGCACTTCGCATGGGTGACGACGTGCACCTCTCGGTCTGAGAGCGCAGCGACGAGGGGCGTGGTGAGCAGCGCTTCGCCGACGCGGTTGTCCAGCCGAACCAGCAGCACGCGCTTCGCCGCCGCGAGCCGCCCAACCGCCCGCGATGCTCGGCCCGGCCGCCACAGCAGCAGCGCCATCACCCACGCGAGGGACAGCTTCAGGGCCCGTTCGACACGCTTCATCGCGCGCATACTTCCCGATTGACCCTCAGGGCAAAAGCCTTCAGCGTCTCATGGATGATCAGGAGCATGACTGGCTTTGGGCTGGGCCGAAGCGCGATTGGCACCGAAGAGCTGACGGTCGAGCTTCGGTCGGTGAATCACAAGTTCTGCGAAGTGAAGGTTCGGCTTCCCCGCGAGCTCGCTTCCCACGAGACGCTGGTCGGCAAGACGATCAAAGACCGCCTCGCGCGAGGGGCGATCGACGTCACCGCCAAGCGCACGTCTCGTTCGGCCGCCGGCACCGTGCCCGTGGTCGACGCGGGCCTGGTGCGCGAGTACCGCCGTGCCTTCAGCGAGATTGCCGCGGCCGCTGGGCTGCCCGACGAGATTTCGCTGCGAGATTTGTCACAGCAGTCGGGCGTGATGCGGCTCGAAGAGCAGCAGGTGAACGGCGAAGACGCGGGCAAAGCGCTCGAACAGGCGCTGGGGCAGGCGATTCACGCACTCACGGCGATGCGAGAGGTCGAAGGGCGTGCCCTGGCAGCCGACCTGAAGTCCCGGCTCACGTTCGTTGCGACGACGGTGGCCGAGATTGGAAAGCTGGCTCCCCTCTCGGTCGAAGAGCACCGCAAGCGCCTGCAGGACAAGATTGCCGAGCTCACGCAGGGGATGACGCTCGACCCCGCGCGCCTGGTGCAGGAAGTTGCCTTCTTCGCCGAACGCACCGATGTGGCGGAAGAGCTGACCCGCCTCTCGTCGCACCTCGAGCAATTCGAGACACTTCTCGTGGCGAAAGAGCCCACGGGCCGAAAGATGGATTTCCTCGTTCAGGAAATGCACCGCGAAGTGAACACCACGGGCTCCAAGAGCCAACACCCCGAGATTTCCAGTCGAATCGTGGCCCTGAAGGCCGAGCTCGAGCGCGTGCGCGAGCAGGTTCAGAACGTCGAATAGCCCCATGAAAGAAAAGACCGAAGAGAACGACCTTCCCGCGCCGGGCATCCTGCTGGTGCTGTCGGCCCCCTCGGGCGCCGGCAAGACCACCCTCGCGCGCCGGCTGCTCACAGATCCGGAGATGAAGAACGCGCAGTTTTCGATCAGTTACACCACCCGGGCCCGGCGCGGCGCCGAGCAGGACGGGGTCGACTACCACTTCGTCGACAACGCCACCTTCAACGCCCGAATCGAAGCCGGCGAGTTCCTCGAGTGGGCCGATGTGCACGGCGCCTTTTACGGCAGCTCCCGCGCGGTGGCGGATGAAGCGCTGCAAACCAATGGAATTGCTGTGTTCGACATCGACGTGCAGGGCGGGAAGAAGATCAAAGAAAAGCACCCCGACGCGGTGTTGGTCTTCATTCTTCCGCCGTCTCTTCCCGAGCTCGAGCGCCGCCTCCGCGACCGTGGCACCAACTCAGACGATTCGATTGCCGGAAGAATGCTCGCCGCCCGATCAGAAATGGAAACGGGCACCCGCAGCTACGACTTTCTCGTGATCAACGACGACTTCGAGCGCGCTTTTCAGCAGTTGAAGTCGATTCTGATCGCAGAAAGGTGCCGCCGCGGCCGGGCTGACCTCAGCGGCCTGAAGATGATTCCGACTTAAGCGGCTGGATTTATTAAGGGAAATACTGGTGCCGCAAAAAGCGACAACAGGGTGTTGACAGT
>JAYUXE010000561.1:0-1837 GCA_043753165.1 Archangiaceae bacterium
GCGATCGTCACCGGCGGCAGCTTCATGGTGCTGCTCGTCTCACAGTTCCGCGGCTTCTCGCAGTTCGGCTTTCTCGCTGCGTTCGGCACGTTGATCATCGGCTTCACCCTGTTCTCGTGGAGCCCCGCGGTGCTCGCGTTGATCGGCAACCGGAACCCCGAGTGGGTGCCGAAGGCGATCGGCACGATGACGCCTCCGGCAAACACGAACGCCGGCGGTGAGATTCGAATCCCGCACCCGCGCCTGCTGCTCGCCGGCATGGTCGTCATCGTCGCCTCGGTCTGCGCGTTCGCGATTCCGTGGACGGGTGAAGAGCTGCCCACAGACCGTGTGCCCACGATGTTCGAGCGCCTCAAGGCCGGCATCACCTTCAACTACAACACGCGCGCGCTCGTGCCCGAAGACATGGCGAGCATCAAGCTGCAGGACGAGATCAACGCCCGCTTCAAAATCTCGTCCGACCCCATCGCCTTCACCGCGAAGACGCTGGAAGAGACGAAGGCCATCTGGGACGAGCTGACCCTTCACAAAGAGAAGTACCCGTCGGTCGACCAGGTCGTTTCCATCTACAGCTTCGTGCCGCCTCCGGAAATCGCTGCCGAGAACGCCAAGGTGCTGGCCGAGTGGGAAGAAGAGCTGAAGGACATCGACGTCGCCTCGCTGCCGCCCGAGATGCAAGAGAAGGCCGGCATCTTCAAGCGCATCCTCGCCAAGCGCCCGTATGGCGTCGAAGACGTGCCGGCCGTCTACGCCGACAACTTCAAGAACCTGGCGACCACGAAGCCCGAGAACCACGGCTACCTGACCTTCGTCTACCCGAGCGTCGACCTGTGGGATGGCAAGAAGATGATGACGTTCGCCGACGAGATGCGCGTCATCAAGACGGGCGACGGCCGCGAGTACCGCAGCGCCGGCCTCGCGATTCTCTACGCCACGCTGGCCCGCATCGTTCTCTACGACGGCAAGCTCACCGTCGTCCTCGCGACCATCTGGATTCTGCTGATGCACTTCCTCGATTTCCGCAGCGTGAAGCTCGCGCTCGCCAGCGTCATTCCGCTGGGGGTCGGGTTGTGGATGATGCTGGGCCTGATGAGCATCACGGTTCACACGCTGAACTTCATGAACCTCGTCATCCTCCCCATTCTTCTGGGCTTCGGGGTCAGTCACGGCTTGTACCTGCTGCACCGCTTCCTCGAAGGCACCTCACCCATCGTGGCGCTCCGCAGCGTCGGAGCGGCCGTCGCCAGCTCGACCCTCACCGCCATCGCCGGCTTCGGAGCCCTCTTCTTCGCGCAGCACAACGGCCTCAAGTCGATTGGCTATGTCGCGTGCCTCGGCCTCGCCACCACGCTCGTCGTCAGCTTCACCGTGCTCGCCGCGGTGCTTCAGCTGATCCACGACAAGCGGGTGAAGGTCGCCGAACCGGTGGCCGGGAAGTAAGCGTCAGGGGGTGAGCTGATCTACGCTTCGAAGCCTTCAGGCCGGCTTCGGAGCTGTGATGCGTTCCCCCTTACGACTCTTCGCATTCCAGCTGCTCGCCGGCCTGGTGCTGTACGGCTGCAGCTGCTTTCAGCCCGTCACCGAGAAGCAGTGTGATTCCGTCACGCCCTGCGGCTCGGGCTGGGTCTGCCGCAGCGGCGTCTGCTTCCCTCCCGATGGTGGCGGCACCGGCGTCGGCGGTGGCTCAAGCGTCGGCGGTGGCTCAGGCGTCGGCGGTGGCTCAGGCGTCGGCGGTGGCTCAGGCGTCGGTGGTGGCGTGGGCGTCGGCGGTGGCGGGGGAAGCTGCGCCGGCTGTCGTGACGCGGCGGGCGCGTGTCAGTCGGGGGTGACGCCGGCG
>JAYUXE010000562.1:0-4566 GCA_043753165.1 Archangiaceae bacterium
CCCGTGTCCGCCGCCGCCAAAGAGCTCGCTGGAGTCATGCTGGGCGAGTACCGCGTCGGCGCGTTGATCGGCGTCGGTGGAATGGGCGCGGTCTACGAAGGCCACCACCCCGTCATCGGCAAACGGGTCGCCGTGAAGGTGCTGTTGCCGCAGCTGTCGGCCGACGTCGAGCTCGTGAAGCGGTTCGTTTCCGAGGCGCGTTCGGTCAACGAGATTCGGCACCGCAACATCGTCGACATCTTTGCGTTCGGTCAGCTGCCCGACGGCTCGCACTACTTCCTGATGGAATTTCTCGAAGGCGAGCCCTTCGATTTCATCATCCGCAACCGCGGGCCGATTCCGGTGCACGAGGCGTTGTTCTGGTGTGAAGAGGTCCTCGAAGCCCTGGGCGCCGCGCACGACTTCGGCATCATTCACCGCGACGTGAAGCCGTCGAACATCTTCATGGTGCAGCCGCGCGCGGGCCGCCGGTACGTCAAGCTGCTCGACTTCGGCATCGCGAAGCTTGCCAGTGGGCGGCAGGGCACCACCACGCAGGCCTCCGTCGTCATCGGCACGCCGGTGTACATGTCGCCCGAGCAGGCGCGCGGCCGGGCCATCGCGCCGACCACCGACATCTATTCGATTGGCTGCATGCTGTTCGAGCTGATTACCGGGCGCGTGCTGTTCCCGGCCGAAAACCAGAACCAGGTGATGTTCATGCACGCGGAGGACGCTCCGCCGCTGGCGAAGAGCTTGAACCCGCTGGTGCCCGACTCGGTCGACGCGCTGCTGCAAAAGCTGTTGCAGAAAGATCCACTCGCGCGCCCCCAGACGGCCGAAGAAGTGCGCGCGATGTGCGAGGCGCTTCGCAAAGAAATCAACCCGGACACGTCGTTCACGCACGGGCCCAATCGCCCGGCGACCGGTGAGCCCCTGCGCGCCATCGGCGGTCGCACGCCGTCGCCGGGCCAGGCGATGGAAGAGGCGATGATTCGCAACCGCGCCACGCCCGCGGGCTCGCCCCCCACGCCCGCTGAAGCCGCGATGTTCTCGCCGACGATGGTCCGGTCGGGTCCCCATCCGTCCCAGGTCGTGCCCTCGAAGTCGAAGGTGCCGATGGTCGTGATGGCCGGGGTGACCGCGGTCGCGTTGCTGTTCGCCGGGTCGAAGGCGTTGTTCGATGCGCCTGCGCCCGTCGAGCTCGTCGCGCCGCCGCCCGTCACCGTGCCCGAGCCCCAGCCCGAGCCTGTCGCCGTGGTCGTGCCGCCGCCTCTGCCTGCACCTGCGCCGCCCATCCGCGTGGCCGAGGTGAAGCCCCCGAAGCCTCCGGAGCCCGTGCCCGAGGCGCCTGTCTCGCCCCGGGAAGCGCGGATCAACGCCGAAGGCATCGAGAAGCGGCTCGACTCCCTCGAGAAGCGGCTGAAGAAGAAAGAAGCCGACACGGGTGATGTCGACGGTGTGCTGCGGCAGTTCTTGAAGCAGGCGCGCCTCGACGCGAAAGATGCCGACTCGGATTTGAAGCGCAGGGCCGTGTGGCGCAACCTCGACGACTTCAAGGCCCAACTCGATGGCCACTGAAGCTGTAGGGTGCCCGCTTCGATGACAGGTCTCGTCTTGCTGTGGTGCCTGGCGCAGGCACCGACCCAGCCTCCGGCCCCGGTCGCGGTCGTGGTGTCGAGCAAACGCCCGGGGGCAGACCCCTTCTCGGCCAACGCGGCGACACGGGTGCACGCGGCGCTGCTGCGCGAAGGAATGAAGGCCAGCGACCTGCTCGACGACGTGGCGACGGGAAAGAAGGTGAAGGCCGCCGGCTTCTCGGACGCGCGCAAGTGCCAGGGGGGCGCCAGCTGTTTGCTCAAGCTCGCGCTGCTGCTCGGGCCGAACGCCGTCGTGGTCGGCGTCGACGTCGGCAAGATTGGAAGCAACATCGCCATTCGCCTCGAGGCGGTGTCGTCCCATACGGGCAAGTCGTTGCTGCTCACGGACCTGACGGCTCCCGTCGATGGCTGGGGTGACAAGGCCGCCGTGCCGATTGCCTTGTTCGCGCGGCAGCTGATCGAAAAGCTCAACACGCTGCAGCCGCCGTCCCCGGTGGTCATCGTGCCCCAGCCGGCTGTGCCGACCGATGCACCCGTGGTGGTCGCGCTGACGCCGCCGCCCACGCCGCCGCAAATCGACGCGAAGCGCAGCAGCCGCACCCCGAAGTTCCTGAAGTGGACCCTGGGAATCGGTGGCGTTGCGGCCGGTGGCGTCTCGGTCGGGTTCCTCGTTTCCGCGCTGAACAACCGGGCGAAGTTCAACGGCGGCCGCACGACGACCGAGGCGGGCGAGCCGGCGACGACGCTGACGCTCGCCGAAGCGCGCACGTACGCGAACGCAAGCAACTCGCAGTTCACGGTTTCGCTGATTACCGCCATCACGTCGGCGGTGCTGCTCGCGACCGCGACCTACCTCTTCCTGTCGGAGTGACGATGCGACGTTTCACTTTGGCAGCCCTCGCGGTGTGGTTCTCGTCCTGCAGCTGCTCGGACCCTTCGACGCTCGGCTTCACCGCGTGCGCCTCGAGCGCCGACTGCGCGGGCGACCTCGGTGCGTGCTGCGACGGGTTCTGCCGCGCGTCGTGCAGCGATGACGGCGGGGCCGGGGGCGGCGGCGGAAGCGGCGGGGCGGGTGGTGGCGGCGGGGGGATGGCGAGCGTCTGCATTCCCGAGTGCGGCACCGGCCAGCGCTGCATCGCGGGCAACTGTGAATGTGATGCCGTCTCGTGTCCCAGCGGCTGTTGCAGCGGCGCTGCGTGCACCTCGCGAACGCTTGGCTCGTGCGCCGCGGCCGGCAAGGCCTGCGTCGGCTGTGACACCGCGAAAGCCGACCGCTGCTCGAGCACCGGCGCCTGTCAATGCGGAGCGACCGGCGCGTGCGGCGCGGGCCTTCGCTGCGTCAACACCACCTGCGTCTGCGACCAGACCTCGTGCCCCGCCGGGTGCTGCATGGGTAACGTCTGCGTGAATCCGACTTCGGGCACTTCGTGCGGCGCCCCCGGAGCCATGTGCGGCGCCTGCAACGCGGACAAAGCCAACGCGTGCTCGGCCACCGGCGCCTGCCGCTGCGGCACCGACGCCGAGTGTGGGCCGGGCCAGGTCTGCGGCCTCGGTGGCTGCGTCTGCAACCTCGCCTCGTGTCCGAACGGTTGCTGCAATGGCAACCAATGCACGGCGCCCACCGTCTCGACCTGCGGTGCCCCGGGCGCGATGTGCCAGACGTGCTCGACGATGACGGCGGACAAGTGCTCGGCGACGGGCAGCTGCGCGTGCGGAACGGGCGGCGCCTGCGGCACGGGTCAGCGCTGCGCGAACGGAACCTGCGTGTGCGATTCGACCTCGTGCACCAATGGCTGCTGCGCCGGCAAGGTGTGTACGACGCGAACGGCGACGGCCTGCGCTCCCAACGGTCAAACGTGCGCGCCGTGCGACCCGACGAAGGCGAACAGCTGCTCGACGGCCGGCAATTGCCGCTGTGGAATGGGCCCGGCGTGCGGCCCCGCGCAGACCTGCTCGGGCGGCGTTTGTACGGGCGGCGCCTGCAACGCGGCCAACTGCCCGGCGGGCTGCTGCGACGGAAACCAGATGTGCCAGACGCGCACGCTGGGGACGTGCGGCATTCAAGGCTCGGCCTGTACCCCGTGTGATGCCGCAAAGGCAGACGCGTGCTCGGCGATGGACGGCGCTTGCAAGTGCGGCCCGAACAACGCGTGCGGCACGGGCCAGCGCTGCAGCAATGGCAGCTGTGTCTGTGATGCGACGACGTGCCCGACGGGTTGCTGCAGTGGCACCACCTGCACGACGACGACGTCCGGCTCGGCGTGCGGTGGCGGCGGCGCGGCGTGCATCTCGTGTCCGGCGTCGGCCGACCGTTGCACCAATGGCTCCTGCGTCTGCGGGCTGGGCGGGGCGGCCTGTGCCGACGGTCAACGCTGCGTCAACGGCGCCTGCGTTTGCGACGCGACCTCGTGTGCCGATGGCTGCTGCGACGGCCAGGTGTGCCTGCGGCCCCCGGCGCTGGGCAAGTGCGGTTTCGGCGGCCTCGCCTGCGCGCCCTGCGACCCGACGAAAGCCGACACCTGCGACGCGGCGGGTCTGTGTCGGTGCGGCGGCACGAATCCCTGCGGCAACAACCAGCAGTGCGTCGGTGGCCAATGCGTGTGCAACGCGGCCAGCTGCCCGAACGGGTGCTGCAACAGCGGCGTCTGCACCACGCCCACGACGGTCTCGCTGTGCGGAAAGCCGGGCCTCGCCTGCACCTCGTGCAACGCGACGCTGGCCGACAGCTGCCTCAATGGCGACTGCAGCTGCGGCAGCCTCGGCGCCGTCTGTGCGTCGGGCCAGCGGTGCGTCAGCGGGACGTGCGTGTGTGATGCGACCTCATGCCCGAACGGCTGCTGCAAGGGCGCCAACCAGTGCCTCTCGCCGTCGAACACGAGCCAGTGCGGGCTCGGCGGGGTCGCCTGTCAGACCTGCGGTACGGGCCAGACCTGCCCCAACGGCGCTTGTGTTGGCGCGCCGACGCCGGACGGCGGCAGCGGAACGG